>CANGWT010000147.1 GCA_947457745.1 Burkholderiaceae bacterium
TGGGTCACTACGCTCTTAAGCCTTCCTTTTCTGATGGACATGATTCTGGTTTGTATTCTTGGGACTACCTGCAATTTTTATGCGAGAACCAAGAAGCATTATGGAAGGAACATTTGGATAAACTAGCTGCTGCTGGTTTAGATCGTGATGCACCGATGAGCGTTGCTGGTGGTAAATCTTGTGGCAGCCATTAATCGTCATTTCAGTTAAGTAAAGAAGAATATGAGTAAGACCCATTTTGGATACCAAAGCGTTGATGAAGCTGAAAAAGCGGGTAAGGTCGCCGAGGTATTTCATTCTGTAGCGAGTAAATATGATGTCATGAATGATTTGATGTCATTTGGACTTCATCGCTTGTGGAAAAAAATCACGATTGCTCGTGCTCAAGTACGCCCCGGTCAAAAAGTATTGGATATTGCTGGCGGCACAGGCGACTTAGCTGCTGCCTTTGCACGTGCAGCAGGCTGGGGTCATAACCCTGAAGCTCAAGTATGGTTAAGTGACATCAATGCCTCCATGTTGGGCGTAGGCCGTGATCGCCTTCTCGATCAGGGAATGGCTGTACCTTGCGTTCAGTTCGATGCGGAGAAAATTCCTTTCCCAGCAAATCACTTTGATGTAGTAACAGTGGCGTTTGGCCTGCGAAACATGACTCATAAAGACCTTGCTTTGGCAGAGATGCTCAGAGTCATTAAGCCCGGCGGACGAGTGCTAGTGCTGGAGTTCTCGAAACCGGACGCCTTTTTAGGGCCGATTTATGACACCTACTCATTTAAGGTGTTGCCTTGGTTAGGTGAAAAGATTGCCCAAGATTCTGAGAGCTATCGCTACCTGGCGGAATCCATTCGGATGCATCCAGATGCTCAGGCCCTTAAAGACATCATGCTGGGCGTGGGTTTTGACGAGGTAGATACCCATAGAATGACTGGGGGTATCGTTGCGCTCCATATTGGTATTAAATACTAGTGTTTTTGTAGTTTTTGTTGGTCAAGAATTTAAGTAGTTCTATAGGGGATCAAAATATGAATAAGCATTTTTTCAAGGCAGTTTTACTGAGTGTCAGCTTAATTTTTGCTACCGTTGGTCATGCCAATGCTACCCGTTTAGGTGGCGGTAAAAGTATCGGCAAGGCACCAAGTGCACCAATGCAAAAACAAGCTACTCCCGCACAAAAACCAACCCAACAAGCTCAACCAGCAGCACCAGCTGCAGCTCCTCAAGCACCAGCACCAAGTCGCTTCGGTGGTATGGGTGGCATCTTGGGTGGTTTAGCCGCAGGTCTTGGTATTGGCTTTCTCTTATCCCATTTTGGTTTAGGTGAGGGCGCATCTTCATTGATTACTGGATTACTGATTGCAGCTTTAGCAGGCTTTTCCATCATGTTCATCCTGAGAAAAATGATGCCCGCTTTATCTGGCGCTAATAAAAGTCCTCAAATGACTCCGCAAGGTATGCAGCGTACTAATTTAGACCAGACGCCAAGACAGGAGCCTGCGTTTACACCAGCTGCTAGTGCATTTGGTGGCGTTGCTGCTGAGCCTGCACCATTTCCATCAACCCTGCCGCCAGGGTTTGATGAGTATGCATTTTTGGATAATGCTAAACAGTTTTTCTCAGGCTTACAAAAGGCATGGGATCAGGGTGACTTAGTTGCATTACGCGAGTACGCTACCCCAGAGATGTTCGCCACGATTGAGCAAGACCTGGCCGGACGTGCTGACAGCGCAAATCAAACTGATGTAGTGACGCTCAATGCGCAGTTGCTCGGAATTGAGACAGCTGACAATACCTACTACTGTAGCGTGCAGTTCACTGGCATGATTCGTGAACAAGTAGGTGCACAGGCAAATAATTTCTCTGAAGTGTGGAACCTCAGTAAGCCAGTAAGCGGTCCTGGAGGCTGGGTACTAGCGGGTATCTCTCAGTTAGTTTAAGCTTGTAGTACTTTCCACTGAAAGCCCGCACTTGTGCGGGTTTTTTACACTGATGACCACCGTATCTCCCACCACCCACCATATTGGAGCGTCTGCCGCTTGCCGAGGAATAAATCACGTCCTAAAGTCTGAGCCCTGGGCTATGGTGGAGTTGGCGCGCCATGCTGGCAAAGTTATTTTGCTGAGTTTGCCGATTGGGCAACTTTTTTTTGAGATAGCACCCGAGGGCTCCCTGATTGCCTTGACTCATGCGGATACCCCATCATTAGAGTTAGAAGTTTCCCCTGAAGCATTGAGCACTTTGGCTAGTGGGCCTGGCAACTTGCGAGAGCAAGCAATGAAGTCAGTGAAGATTACTGGCGATGCTGACTTGGCACAACTATTGGGACGCTTAGCGGGTCAAATTCGGTGGGAGTATGAGGAAGACCTAGCTCGCTTCATTGGTGATGCTCCTGCAAACTTTGCAGTACGCCAAGGTAGGAAATTCATTTCCACTGGGAAATCTGCAGCGACCGATCTACTAGAAAATGTAATTGAGTATGTCAGTGAAGAAAGAAAACTCCTTTTGAATAAACGAGATTTTTTAATTCGTAAAAATGAATTAAGTGTCTTGCGTGATGCAGTTGATCGTTTAGAAAAGCGCATCCAAATTTTAGAGCGAAAAGGTTAATTCATTGTGCGTCGTTTAGCCCGCCTCTATTTCATTTTCTTTACCGCATGGCGTTATGGCTTATTGCCACTGCTGCGCGATATTCTGAAGCCTGGTATTTCTCGTGGCCTATTAACTATTCTTTGCTGGATATCACCAGGGCAATCTCTACCTAGAGGTGAGCGCATCCGTTTAACCTTAGAAGCGCTTGGTCCGATCTTTGTAAAATTTGGACAAGTGCTTTCTACTCGACGTGATTTATTGTCAGAAGACATTGCCAATGAATTGGCAAAGTTACAGGATCAAGTTCCCCCATTTTCCAATACAGAATCACGACTCTTAATTGAGAGGGCGCTTGGCGCACCTATTGAAGAAATCTTTATTAGTTTTGATGCAACACCGGTTGCTAGTGCTTCTGTAGCTCAGGTACATTTTGGAATTTTACGTGCCTCTGAGAGGCATCCAGAATGGAACGGGCGAGAAGTTGCGATTAAGGTTTTACGTCCAGGCATCCTCCCGGTGATTGAGAGCGATATTGCCTTAATGTATGACCTGGCAAAAATTATTGAAAAATTATCTTCTGACGGTCGTCGTTTAAAGCCCACTGAAAACGTTGCGGAGTTTGATAGACACTTGCATGATGAGCTCGATCTCATGCGTGAGGCTGCTAATGCCAGTCAGTTAAGAAGGTATTTTGTTGATTCAGATAAGCTCATGATTCCAGAAATGTATTGGGATTTATGTCATACCAATGTAATTGTCATGGAAAAAATGAACGGTATATCTATCGGTCGTTTTGATGAATTACGTGCCGCTGGAGTAGATTTCAAAAAATTAGCGGCAGAGGGTGTGGAGATATTTTTTACCCAAGTATTCGAACATGGTTTTTTCCATGCAGATATGCATCCTGGAAATATCATGATTAGCTTGGAGCCAGATAGTTTTGGGCGATTTATTTCTCTGGATTTCGGAATTGTTGGCGCATTAAGTGAAACCGATAAAAACTACTTGGCACTCAACTTTTTAGCCTTCTTTAACCGAGATTACCGGCGTGTAGCACAATTGCATGTGGAATCTGGTTGGGTGCCTGCAGATACCCGGGTAGAAGAATTGGAAGGTGCGGTACGCTCCGTTTGCGAGCCTTACTTTGATCGACCTTTAAAAGATATTTCTTTAGGCATTGTTCTGGTGCGTTTGTTCCAAACATCCCGTCGTTTTAAGGTCGAAGTGCAACCACAACTGTCCCTGCTATCAAAGACGTTGTTAAATGTGGAGGGTTTAGCGCGTGAATTGGACCCTGATCTCGATCTTTGGCAGACTGCAAAGCCGATTTTGGAAAAATGGATCAGTAGACAGTTGGGTTGGCGTGGATTGATTGAGGGGCTTAAAAGTGAAGCACCCTCTTGGGCAAAAATACTGCCAACCTTGCCCCGCCTGATTGCGGAGAGTTTGGCGCAAGGGCGCGGTCCGCAAAGAGACCAAAATACTGAATTAGAGGTCTTAAAAGGCCTTTTAATGCAGGAAAGACGGACTCATCGCCTTTTGGTGGGTGCCTTGCTGTTTGCGGGCGGCTTTGTGGCTGGGATTCTGATAATCGGCCTTGGTCTTTACTAGACTGTCGCCGGCTGCCGCTTAAACCGCTAAAATGCCAGGTTAGGCAAAGCGTAAGCGTGGGCAAATGAAAAA
>CANGWT010000148.1 GCA_947457745.1 Burkholderiaceae bacterium
TACCATCTAATTCGATTTCAACCATGCTCACTTTAAGATGTCCCGTGCTCAATGTCTTATAAAGGTTTAACAGAATCTAAGCAGCGCTTATGTTCTACGTGATACACAAATTCATCCATGTAATGCTTTAGCATGCCGCGGACCGGCATTGCAGCTGCATCGCCCAAGGCGCAAATCGTACGACCTTGAATATTGGCTGCTACATCATTTAATAAATCCAAATCCTCTGGACGACCTTCACCGTGCTCAATACGGTGAACAATGCGCCATAACCAGCCGGTACCTTCACGACATGGGGTGCACTGGCCACAAGATTCTTCGTGATAGAAGTAAGAGAGGCGCTCTAAGGCGCGTACCATACAGCGTGTTTCATTCATGACGATCACTGCGCCAGATCCCAACATGGAACCTGCTTTTGCAATACTGTCGTAATCCATAGTGAGCGTCATCATCTCGGCACCCGGAATGACTGGGGCCGACGATCCACCCGGAATCACGGCTTTCAATGGAATGCCATCACGCATGCCACCAGCAAGCTTTAATAACTCAGCAAATGGTGTGCCCAACGGAATCTCATAGTTGCCTGGATAGGTAACATCACCGGAGATAGAGAAAATCTTTGTGCCGCCGTTATTTGGTTTACCTAGCTCTAAATACGCAGAACCGCCGATTGCCATAATGAATGGCACAGCAGCAAATGTTTCAGTGTTATTAATTGTCGTCGGCTTGCCATACAAGCCAAAACTTGCAGGGAATGGTGGCTTGAAGCGGGGCTGACCCTTCTTACCTTCGAGTGACTCTAAAAGTGCGGTTTCTTCACCGCAAATGTATGCACCCCAACCTGGAGAAGCATGTAATTGGAAGTTGAAATCGCTTCCTATGATCTTGTCGCCAAGATAACCAGCAGCACGGGCCTCTTCAAGCGCCTCTTCAAAGCGAGAATAGACTTCCCAAATTTCACCGTGGATATAGTTGTAACCCGTTGTGATGCCCATGGTGTAAGCACCAATAATCATGCCCTCAATCAAGGCATGCGGGTTGTAACGCATGATGTCGCGATCTTTAAATGTACCCGGTTCACCCTCATCACTATTGCAAACCAAATACTTCTGACCAGGAAATTGACGGGGCATAAAGCTCCACTTCAATCCGGTTGGGAAGCCTGCACCTCCACGACCACGCAATGATGATGCTTTTAATTCAGCAATAATCGCATCCGGTGCGATTTTGTCATTGATGATGCGGCGCAGCTGTTGATATCCGCCACGACTTTCGTAATCCTTTAAGCGCCAGTTATCACCATTCAATCCAGCTAGGATCAAAGGCTTAATGTGTCTATCGTGCAAGCTGGTCATGATGCTTTCCCTGCGGCACGGAGTTCACTTAATAAGGCATCAATCTTTTCTTTACTCATAAAGCTGCACATGCGCTTATTATTTACCAACAGCACTGGAGAGTCACCGCAAGCGCCCATGCACTCACCCTCTTTCAAGGTGAATGTACCGCAAGACGTTGTCTCGTTGTAGCCAATGCCAAGCGTTTCTTTTAAATAGCTTGCAGCAGTCTCACCATGCATTAGCTGGCAAGGTAGGTTTGTGCAGATCACCAACTTGAACTTACCAATCGGCTTGGTGTCATACATGTTGTAGAAAGTAGCCACTTCATCTACTGCAATGGTTGGCATTTCTAAAATTTGGGCAACTGTTTCAATCACCTCTGGTGAAACCCAGCCTACTTCGGTTTGAGCGGCAATCAAGGCAGCCATTACGGCAGACTGCTTTTGTTCTGGAGGATATTTCGCGACATTGCGGGCAATGTCTGCGAGCGTTTTGTCAGATAGTTGAAGGGTTGTTGTCATGAATTCATCCTGGCGCGCTGTATTAGCGGTCAATCTCCCCGAACACAATATCTTGGGTTCCAATAATAGTTACAGCATCAGCCAACATGTGGCCACGGGACATCTCATCCATTGCAGATAGGTGCACAAAGCCTGGTGCACGAATCTTCATACGGTATGGCTTATTGGCGCCATCAGAAATTAAGTAAATTCCAAACTCACCTTTGGGGTGCTCAACGGCAGAGTAAGCCTCGCCATCAGGAACGTGCATACCTTCAGTAAAGAGTTTGAAGTGATGAATTAACTCTTCCATATTGGTTTTCATATCCACGCGCTTTGGTGGAGATACCTTATGGTTCTCGCTCATAACAGGACCATCGTTTGCCTTGAGCCAAGCCACACACTGTTTAATGATGCGGTTAGATTGACGCATCTCCTCCATGCGAACTAAATAACGATCGTAAGAGTCACCATTTACACCAACAGGAATATCAAAGTCGAGTTTGTCGTAAGTCTCGTAAGGCTGTTTTTTACGCAAGTCCCACTCAATGCCGGAACCACGCAACATTGGACCAGTGAAACCGAGCTGTAGTGCTCGCTCAGGAGTAACAACACCAATACCAACCAAGCGTTGCTTCCAAATACGGTTATCCGTCAAGAGGTTGCAGTACTCATCTACGTTGGCATCAAAACCATTGGAGAATTGCTCAATGAAATCCAGCAATGTGCCGCTGCGATTTTCATTCAAACGCTTAATGGCAGAGTTACTACGAATCTTAGACTTTGAGTACTGCGCCATCTGCGTTGGTAGGTCGCGATAAACACCGCCAGGACGATAGTAAGCAGCATGCATACGAGCACCTGAGACGGCCTCGTACATATCAAAAATATCTTCACGATCACGGAAGGCGTATAAAAATACGGCCATGGCACCAACGTCTAAACCGTGACAGCCAATCCACAAGAGGTGATTTAGTAAACGTGTTAATTCGTCATACATCACCCGGATGTACTGCGCACGCAAAGGGACATCTACTTGCAGCAACTTCTCAATCGCCATCACGTAGGCATGTTCGTTTGCCATCATAGATACATAGTCCAAACGATCCATGTAAGGAACGTTTTGAATCCAAGTACGTGTCTCTGCTAATTTTTCTGTAGCGCGATGTAACAAACCAATATGCGGATCAGCGCGCTGGATCACCTCACCATCAAGCTCCAATACCAGACGCAATACGCCGTGTGCGGCAGGATGTTGAGGACCAAAATTGAGGGTGTAGTTCTTAATTTGAGCCATGATTTAAACTGGGCCTCCGTACTGCTCTTCGCGTACGATACGTGGCGTGATTTCACGCGCTTCAATCGTAACGGGTTGGTAGACCACACGCTTTAACTCTGGGTCATAACGCATTTCTACGTTGCCAGAAATTGGGAAATCTTTTCTAAATGGATGACCAATGAAACCGTAGTCAGTCAAGATGCGGCGCAAGTCTTCATGACCATCAAACAAAATACCGTAAAGGTCAAATGCTTCGCGCTCAAACCAATTAGCTGAAGCCCATATTGGTGTTAGTGAAGCAACTACGGGGTAGGCATCTTCTGGTGCAAATACGCGCACACGTAAACGCCAGTTATGAGCAACAGATAAAAGATGAGTCACTACGCCAAAACGCTGACCACCCCACTGTCCGTCTCGGTAGTCCTGGTAATCGACTCCGCATGAATCGATTAACTGCTCAAAAGCCAATGATGGATCATCACGCAATAACATGGCAGATTCAAAATAGGTATTTGCATTAACAACTACAGTGACTTCGCCCAAAGCAATCTCAATAGATTGCGCATGTTTACCTAAAACTTTTTCTAGATTGGCGGCGAGTTGGACTAAACGATCTGACATGGTTTAAGCCTTCCGCGCAATCGTGCTGGTACGAGCGATCTTGGATTGCAGCTGAATAATTCCATAGATCAAGGCTTCTGCGGTAGGAGGGCAACCAGGAACATAAATATCGACTGGCACAATGCGGTCACAACCGCGAACTACTGAATAGGAGTTATGGTAGTAACCCCCACCATTGGCACAAGAGCCCATGGAGATCACCCAGCGTGGCTCAGGCATTTGATCGTAAACCTTACGGAGAGCTGGAGCCATCTTATTGCACAAAGTACCCGCCACAATCATCAAATCTGATTGACGAGGAGATGGGCGGAACACCACACCAAAACGGTCCAAGTCGTAACGGGAAGCGCCTGCATGCATCATTTCTACAGCACAGCAAGCAAGGCCAAATGTCATTGGCCATAAAGATCCATTACGTGTCCAGTTAATTAACTGGTCCGCAGTAGTGGTAACAAATCCTTCTTTGAGAACGCCTTCTAATGCCATATCGATCACTCCCAGTCGAGAGCGCCCTTTTTCCAGATATA
>CANGWT010000149.1 GCA_947457745.1 Burkholderiaceae bacterium
ACGCCATGGCTGAATTGCATTGTTGTGATAAAAGCTATTAGGACTTTTTGCCTTTAATAAAGCCTCCATGCTTGGCTGAGTGTCACCGCTAGAATCGATCGCTCGACTCATGAACACAGTCGGCTCACCATTCCAAACCCAGGGATAGCGAAAGCGTACTAAAGATTTATCCATGACTGGCTCTTGCAAAATAGCATCAGCCCAAGACTTTCCACCATCCGTTGACACTTCGACCCGTTTAATCTTGCCGTTACCAGACCAAGCAACACCCGAAACCTCATAGAATCCCCTGGACTTGAGTTTCATCATGCCCGATGGTTGCGTAATGACAGACTTCACATCCATGGCAAAAGTAAATTGAAGGGCCTTGCCATCAGCTTGCAAGTCGGTATAGGCCGACGTTTCTTCACGAGTTTGCCAAGGCTCAGATCCTAATTTAAGGCGCCTTAGCCACTTAATACTCATATTCCCCTCAAAGCCTGGCAATAATAGGCGTAAAGGATAGCCCTGCTCAGCACGCAACATCTCGCCGTTCTGGGCGTAAACCAATAGCGCATCATCCATCATTTTATTCATCGGAATACTGCGGGTCATTGCTGCGCCATCAGCGCCTTCTGCTAAGGCCCATGTAGCGCCAGGCTGGACTCCGCACTCTTGAAAGATGGTTGAGAGACGAACCCCGGTCCACTCACAACAAGAAAGTAGTCCGTGAATTTCCTGGGCGGTTTTACCGGTTGCCTTCTTTAATTCAGCCGCACTATTACCGGAGCATTCCAAAAAATAAATGCGAGATTCTGACGGAAAACGAACGATGTCTTCCATAGTCAACATCAGAGGCCTATCGACCATGCCATGAATGACTAAGCGATGCTGATCAGGATTGATATCGGGCACACCAGCATGATGCCTCTCAAAGAAGAGTCCATTTGGCGTGATGATGCCATGCAAATTTTGCAATGGCGTTCTGGAGCCCGTTAAGAAAGTAGGGGCAGGAGACGGTAAGACTCGAACTACATTCTTTTCGTATTTTGAAGGGAGGCCATAAGGTGGATTGATGAAGGTAGACCCCTGCACCTTAGTCCAGGGGTCTACTTCTAAAAATTCGCTAGCTGAGGCTTGACTCAAGGCAGTACTAGAGACCAGTGCAGCGCTAAGGCCTGCGCCAATGCCAGCAGAATTTTTTAGAAATTGTCGACGGCTAGGAAGATTATCTTGATCCGACATAGCTAGTTCACCTTTTTAAAATACATGCATCGTTTATGAGTGCATTCTTTAAAGAATACCGCCAAAATAACTATTGGCAATCCTGTTAAGAGAGATTCAGGATAAATATTAAGCCGATTGAAGCAATAAACAGGGTTTCCACTAGCAACATGACTACTGGTTGCCAACCTAACTTAGCCAACTCCTGAAAGTTTGTTTTCAGTCCAGCAGCGCCAATAGCAATCACCAACATCCAGCGGGATATTCCGCCAATAGATTGACTGACGGAGCTTGGCAAAATCTGCATAGATGCAACAACTGATAGCGCCACGAATCCCAATAAGAATGTCGGTATCAGGCGCAGGCTTGCCCATCCCAAGCGTTGAGATGATTTTTCAGCGCCAAAGAAAAGGGAGATAAATAAGACGACAGGCAACAAAAGAGCAACACGAAAAAGCTTAACGACAGTCGCTACATCACCCGCCTCAGGGCCAAACAACATGCCTGCAGCAACCACCTGCGCCACATCATGAATGGTGGCCCCCAGAAAGATGCCCGCAGGTAAAGCGGTGATATTGAGCAACTGCAACGCGAAGGGGTACACCACCATGGCAATAGTAGAAAGAACAGTTACCCCAACCACTACAAGGAGAGTAAATCGCTCATTCTCTTTTGATTTTGGCAGTACAGAAGCAACCGCTAAAGCAGCTGAAGCTCCGCAAATGCCAACGGACCCACCCGCAATCAATCCAAAGTCTGGAGACAGCTTTAAGAATTTAGCCAGGAAGAATCCAAGGGCTACCGTGGCAGCAACTGCAAACATCACCATTAATCCAGTATTCAAACCGATTGCGCCAATATCAGCAAATGTAATTCGAATGCCTAGAAAAGCAACGCCCAAACGCAGAACTGTTTTAGCGCAAAAATCAATTCCTGGCTTTACTGCCTCATTGAGATAAAGGAAGTGCAGTGATAAACCAATTAGTAGTGCGTACAACAACTGTGGGCCACCATAATTCTCAGAAAGAAAGCTGGTCGACATGGCAATGACCAAGCAAACTAAAAGTCCTGGAATATTCTTCCGAGTGGTGGTCAACATCAAACTAAGCCACTAACTCACTGAAATACTCATGTTGGGTGGTATTCAAGGTAGAGACACGCCACTCTAGAGGCTCATCTTGGATACCCAGCGCCACTCTTCGAATAACTAGCACGGGAGACTCTGGATTTAATCCAAGCCATTCAGCATGTTGCTTCCCTGCTAAGCCAGCACGTAAACGCTCACTACTTCGCACAACGGTTTGGCCGTATTCCATTTGATACATTTGGTAGATACTACCTTTGCGATCAATAAAGTCTGCACGGGTTAATTCCTTGAACCGCTTCTTATCGAGGGTGATCTGATCGATCATGACGCACTGCCCTTCCAATGACAGGCGATTGGTAATTCTCCAAACGGGTGCGCCCTCTTTAATCTCCAGCTTACCTGCCTCTTCCTTACTGGCTGTAGCGCTATTTAAGGAGACTAACTCAACTTTGGGGTAAACCTTTTTTTCAGCATCGTGTTTAACAATGTGGAAAAAATAATATAAAAGTCTTTTGAGATCATGCTCAACAACATAGGTGCCCCTGCCTTGGCGTCGAACTACGATACCTTCGGCAACCAACTCGTCCACCGCTTTGCGCAGGGTACCTATAGATACATCTAATTCTTTTGACAAATCCTTTTCAGCAGGCAATGCCTGCCCCATAGGATATCGACCCCTGACCAGATCCTCGGTGATCTTTTGCTTGACTTCCTCGTAAGCGGTCAGGTTTCTCATACTACAGTCTTATGCTGATTCGTATAAACGGGTTAATACAAACTCACGGTGACCGAGAATTTCAGAAGCAGTTAATTCACCGTCAGCGGTACGCTTCAAGCAATCTAACAGCTTATCTCCCGCCTGATCCATATTCTCTTCGCGACGCAATAAGCCAGACACATCAACGTCGATATGCTCACCCATAGTACGAACAGTCTTTGGATTAGCACAAATCTTAATGACTGGAAGAATGGCATTACCAATCACATTACCCTGCCCTGTTGGGAAGAAATGGGCTGTAAAGCCAGCTGCAGCGCACAAGGTGACCATTTCAGCGGCAGCTGATGATGAGTCCATAAAATGCAAACCAGGAATCTTCGGCTCTTCACCTTTATCCAGCACGCTATCCACAATACATTTTTTACCAATTTTTTGGATATTGCCTAAGGCCTTTTCTTCGATGGTTGTTAAACCACCTGCAATATTGCCTTTAGTTGGCTGAGAATCAGACAGATCGCTCGTCTTATGACGCTCAATCACATCCTGGTAACGATCAAACATCTCGCGGAACTTTTTCTTCACTTCAGGAGTGCGGCAACGCGCTTCAACTAAATGTTCGCCACCAGTTAACTCAGTAGTTTCACCAAACACCATGGTGGAGCCAATTGCATACAACTTATCAAAAGCATCGCCTACGGTTGGGTTTGCACCACATCCAGAAGTAGTATCGGATTCACCGCATTTTGTAGAAACCCACAGCTCTGAAAGAGGAGCGGAAACACGTTTTTGTTTAGATGCATGCTTCATCATGTTGTAGGCAGCTTTACTGGCAGATGCAATGGTTGCAGTGTCGCCATTACCTTCAATCCAGAACCCCTCAACTGGTTTGCCTGATGCCTTGATGCCATCAACGATAATTTTTGTCCACTGCGGCTCGATACCGATAACCACTACGGCAGCTACGTTTGGATTAGAACCTGTGCCAATTAAGGTACGAAAGTGTAAATCCAAGTCAGCTCCGAACTGTAAACGACCATAGGAGTGAGGAATCGCCATCGTTCCTTTGATGTTGTTGGCTACTGCTTCACAGGCTGCATTGGATAAGTCATCCAAAGGCAAAATCAATACGTGATTACGAATACCCATGCGGCCGTTTTCACGGCGATAACCTAAGAAGGTCGCGTCTTTCAAATTAGTCATTTTTTATATCTTTCTCAATGAATA
>CANGWT010000150.1 GCA_947457745.1 Burkholderiaceae bacterium
ACTAGCAATGGAAATGGCGGTCGCTCAGGGTCGACTTGGCAAGATGGCTATACCCGTCAGCGCGAGTTTGGATCGAATGATTTCTTTGACTCTGGTAACGAGCGTGAGCGACCTGCAAGGCAAATTGGTCGGGTAGGCTCTGCATCAACCGCCGTCACCAGAATGGCCTCACCACCACGAGGAAATTACCCATTTACGATTGGGCAAAATGTATTCCATACTAAGTTTGGCGAAGGGCGCGTTACAGGCCTAGAGGGTAATGATGCTGACGCGCGCGCTCAGGTGAATTTCAAGCGCCATGGCGTGAAATGGCTGCAGCTCAGCATTGCTAAGCTTGCTGCAATAGATTAAGCGATTAAAGTAGCCGACTCTTTTTCAGCAAAGCATGCTTTCCAGGTGGCAAAGAAAGAGCAGTGCATCACGGTCAGCCCAGCCATAGAAATAGGGGCAATGATGAATGATGCAGCTTGACCTAAGTCGAGTGCCGCAAGAATGGAGCCAATCGTTAAAGGAATAGCGATTAAGATCGCACCCCAAATCGCGAGATATAAAAAGAATGCGCCTCGATTGGTCCAGCAAGCAACAGCACTAGAAAAAAGCGCTTGTGCAATGGGCATATCAGCCCAAGCAATGAGTACAGGGGAAAACCACATTAACATCGCCACTGGCACATACAGAAGGCCTCCAAAAAAGAGAATCAGATATATCTGATTGATGACTTCTGAAGTAATGGGCTTGTCGCTAGTCATCAGTGGAATGAGCAACTCAAAATCTACTAACAAGCTCAAGATAAAGCTGAGAGCTAGGATGAGCGCGGCATAGACCAAGCCCAATTGGAGAATACGTTTACGAATCAAGGGGGTGGATTGCAGAGCAATCACGTATACCGAGGGTCGAATACGTTCTTTTTGAATTGCTAGACGACAGGCGGTCATAAATCCCACAGACAAAGTCGGCGTGAGCAATAAGACGGCAAAAATACCAATCACTGGCACAAGTACCGCTAGTTGAGCCACAAACACATACATGAATATCAGCATCAAAAAACCCAAAGGATTTTGTTTAAAAAGCCAAATGCCTTGACGTATCCAGGTGTAGCCCTCTTTTGGAGCGACGGAATTGAGTTTCATATTGCCTTGCGACTTAAGAGAATATTTTCGAAATGACGAGGGTCATGCGGTGTGAGCATTTGCGCATCACGTGGCAAATAAAAATCCCACAGGCGGGAGATCCAAAATCGTAGAGCTGCAGCGCGAATCATCAGTGGCCAACTTGCCTGCTCTTCCTTGCTGAGTGGGCGAACAGCTTGATAGGCATCCATCAGCGCCTTGAAGCGAGCAGGGTCTAAATCTTGTTTGTTGTCAGCAAGACACCAGTCATTTGCAGTAACTGCTAAATCAAATAACCACTTATCTGTGCCGGCGAAATAAAAATCGAAGAAACCACCTAGCTGATCTTGAGAGCTATCACTTGCGCCTTGAGAATCAAAGAGCACGTTATCTCTAAAGAGGTCGCAATGACTTGCCCCTTGTGGAAGTGATTTATAGGCTTCAGAGCTAAAGAATTGCTCTTGGGTTGCGAGCTCGCTAGTCAGTAATTCTTTTTGTGCATGACTTACGTGTGACAAAATTTGTGGAACTGTTTTTTGCCACCAAGAAAGACTGCGAAGATTCTCTTGAGTTTGCTTAAAGTCGCTGCTGGCCAAATGCATTTTGGCTAAATACTCGCCAACCAAGGCGCAATGCTTAGCTTCGGGCGCCAGCCTGGAGATGCCGGGAAGCTTGCTCACAATTGCCGCGGGCTTACCTTTGAGGGTAAATAAAATTTGCCCTTGTTTATTTTCAAGTGGCTTAGGTACTGGGATGCTGTTATTGGCCAAGTGGCGCATCAGATCTAGGTAGTATGGAAGTTGCTCTGCAGATAGCCTCTCGAAAATAGTCAGAACATATTCTTGCTTCTTACCATCTTTCACAGTGTCGAGAAAGAAGTTGGAATTCTCAATACCACCATGAATTCCACGAATATCAATGGCCTGTCCGATATCAAAGTCGCTTGAGATCCAAGCAGAGATATCGCTTAGTTCAATGGGGGTGAAGACGGCCATGAGTAAAGATTAAAAAGGAATGCTGATGCTCGGTACGCTGATCAGGTCAGTTTCTTTTGGTACGCCAGGCATGACTGTTGCGGGAGGCGCCATTTCATAACTGGTATAGCGCGTCTTCACGTCCACTTGAGTAGGTGAGTTGGCATCCTTATATTCAGTAATTTCAGTACCACTAGCTTCTTTGTGCTGAAAGCTTGGTTTACGACCTTCAGGTGTGGTGCTTACTTGAGAAGCGCTCACTGCGGGTGCCAAAGGCTGGCTATTAATGCGCTGCAACTCAGAGGGGCTTAACGCTTGAGAATTGTTTTGGGCGTGTGCAAAATTCTGGCCAAAAGAGGCAAAAGCCACTAAAAAGCTTGTCAGAACAAGGGTTTGGCTCAAAGAAGAGTGGATTAAGTTAGTTAGAGCGTGCATCATTTTTCACCTTTTTAGGCCTCTTTTCAGGAGGATTTGAACCTGATCTGTAGGCAGTTAGCAACTAGATTGTACGATTGCGGTATGACTAAACATAGACTCTTGTTGGTAGACGGCTCTAGCTACCTGTATCGCGCCTTTCATGCCATGCCAGACCTCAGAAATGGGGCAGGCGATCCAACTGGGGCTATCTATGGGATGGTGAATATGATGCGCCGAGCTCGCTCGGAACTCAAGGCTGACCACATTGCTTGTGTTTTCGACGCTAAAGGCAAGACTTTCCGGGATGAAATGTATCCCGAGTACAAGGCGCACCGCTCCCCGATGCCTGAAGATTTGGTTAAACAGATTGAGCCGATTCATGCCATGGTGAAGGCTTTAGGCTGGCCGGTATTAATGGTCACAGGGGTTGAGGCCGATGATGTGATTGCCACCTTGGCTAGCCAAGCAAGCCAAGCTGGCTGGGAAACGATTATTTCTACTGGCGACAAAGATTTGGCTCAGTTAGTAAATACTTCTGTCACCTTGATAAATACGATGACCAATGAGAAGTTGGATATCAATGGTGTCATTGAAAAATTCGGTGTACCTCCAGAGCGTATCGTAGATTACCTTTCCATCATTGGTGATGCGGTTGATAACGTACCGGGTGTTCCTAAAGCCGGTCCTAAAACGGCAAACAAATGGTTAGCTGAGTTTGGTGATTTGGATAACTTGATGGCAAACGCCGACCAAGTGAAAGGTGTTGTAGGCGAGAACTTGCGAAATAGCTTGGAGTGGCTGCCACAAGCGCGTCAGCTCATTACGGTCAAAACCGACTGTGATTTATCTCCGCATCTTCCAAGTTTAGATGACCTGCATGCGAAACCAGAAGATGCACCGCTCTTGCGCGAGTTGTTTGAGCGCTACGCATTTAAGACTTGGTTGCGTGACGTTGAGAAGCAATTAAGTGGAGCAGCTCCTGAAGCCAATGGCGACTTTGATTTAGCTGGTAGTCCCATAAAAAATCGCTCAGAGGAGAATATAAAGGCTGCGACTCAGAGATTTGGCCCCACTGCTTCAGAAGCAACAACTGCCTTATCTCAAGAAACAACGGATCTGCACGGTGCGATTACAAAACACTATGAGTGTGTAGTTGATGAATTGACGCTAGATCGTTGGCTTAGAAAAATTGAAGAAGCAGATCTGACGGCGCTTGATACCGAGACTACTAGCTTAGATGCACTGGCTGCTGAGCTTGTCGGTATTTCGCTTTGCGTCTCCCCTGGAGAGGCTTGTTACATACCGGTAGCGCATCGTAATGGAGAAGCTCAGCTTAGCCGCGAATTCGTTTTGGCGCGTATGAAGCCCTGGTTAGAAAGCGCTACCAATCTCAAGGTGGGTCAAAACCTCAAATACGACAGTCATATCTTTGCGAACTATGACATTACTTTGCAAGGCATTAGTTTTGACACTATGTTGGAATCTTATGTGCTCGAATCGCATATGCCGCACAATATGGATAACTTAGCTGAGCGACATCTCGGCATGAGGACCATTAAGTATGAAGAGGTATGCGGTAAAGGCGTCCATCAGATTGGCTTTGATCAAGT
>CANGWT010000151.1 GCA_947457745.1 Burkholderiaceae bacterium
GATTTAGCGAGCGGTCGGTGTAAACAACCGAGAACTCTAAGAGACCGTCTGGATCAACATTCGGGAGTAAGCCTGGCATAGTAATTTCCTAGTAAATCGTGTGATTAGCCCTAAATGATACTGATTTAGCGCAGTTAGGGTACTTAGTCTTTAAAAACAAGCTTTTTGAGCAAATAAAGGTGGTTAAGTGCTTTTCTGTGTTGCAGAGGAAACCAGTATTCCGATCACAATCAGGATGAAAGCCAGGCCATGAAAAAACTGGGGTGGATCTCCCAAGATGGCAGCGGACAGTAAGGCTGTAAACAAAGGAATGAGATTGGCAAAGAATGCTGCCACAGTGGGTCCAGCGCCATTCACCCCCAACCCCCAGCACCGATAAGCAATTAAGGAGGGGCCAACTGCAACAAATAAGATCAGTATCCCAGTCCAGTAATTGAGATCAATAAAGGCGTTTCCAGTCATCATTTCTGCGCCCTCAAACAACATCGTCCACAAGAATCCAATCAAGACCTGTGCCATCAAAAAATCTGCCCATGGCCACTGCCGCTCAGTACTCTCTCCCGGACGGCTAATCATCCAGCTATACAAGGCCCAGAGAATCGTAGCCAACATAATGAGTAAATCACCCATGGCTACTTCCAAACTCAAGAGACTGCTAGGTTCTCCTCGCGTGAGGACTACGGTGACACCAGTCAAGGAGACGACTGCACCCAAGAGCTGCAGAAGCCTTGGTCTCACTTTATAAAAGACGGCGCCGATCAGGAGCATCCAGATAGGCATGCTCGCCCCAATGAGGGTGACATTGATAGCTGTTGAGGTTTGCAAGGCAAGATATAAGAGAACGTTATAGCTACCTACCCCCAACAAGCCCAAAGCTAGGAAGCGACTCTTGTTTTGCCACAGAGCACTTCCTGGCTTTAGAATCCGCCAGCCAAAAGGTAGCAGCAGCAAGGCTGCTAGACCCCAGCGGGCTGCACTTAAAGTGATCGGTGAAATACTTCCCACTAAAACTCGCCCAGCTATTGCATTACCCGCCCAGAGGAAGGTCGAAAGCGTTAAATAAAAGACTGTCGACAGGGGTATATGGGGCATTTGGGGATATGTGGGTAGATAAGTGGCTGTTTTAAGCCTCAAGAAGGGCTTTGCCTAGGCATTGTAGAAACAAATGCTCGGTATTGCTAAGATAGAGCTTAAATTAGTTCTTGCTCTTGGGCATTGCAATATACAAAGGGGTTTTAGTGGCAATCATCACCAATATTGAAGATTTACGAGTACTGCATCAGAAACGCACCCCTAAGATGTTTTATGACTATGCGGACTCTGGGTCATGGACTGAATCTACCTATCGTGCCAATGAGTCGGATTTTCAGGAAATCAAACTGCGTCAACGTGTTGCCGTCAATATGGTCAACCGTACCACTAGAACAACCATGGTCGGCCAAGAAGTTGCCATGCCAGTCGCATTAGCGCCTACTGGACTTACCGGCATGCAACATGCCGATGGTGAAATTCTAGCGGCCCGTGCTGCAGAAAATTTTGGCGTCCCCTTCTGCCTTTCTACAATGAGCATTTGCTCGATTGAAGATGTGGCAGAACGGACTACTAAGCCCTTTTGGTTTCAGCTCTATGTTATGAAGGACCGCGGTTTTATTGAGCGGCTTATTGAGCGTGCGAAGGCGGCCAAGTGCTCCGCCCTGGTTCTCACTTTAGATTTACAGATTCTGGGGCAGCGCCATAAAGATTTGAAAAATGGTTTATCTGCGCCTCCCAAGCTGACGATTACCAACATGATCAACATGATGACTAAGCCCCGTTGGTGTATGGGTATGGCGATGACTCCCCGCAGAACTTTCCGCAACATTGTTGGTCACGCCACTGGTGTTGGCAATATGTCCTCTCTCTCCTCTTGGACAGCAGAACAGTTCGACCCAGGTCTGAGCTGGGATGATGTGGAGTGGATTAAGAAGCTTTGGGGTGGCAAGTTAATTATTAAGGGCATATTGGATGAAGAAGATGCCCGCTTTGCTGCCAATTCAGGTGCTGATGCTCTCATCGTCTCTAATCATGGTGGCCGTCAATTGGATGGCGCGATCTCTAGCATTAAAGCATTACCCGGGATTGTGAATGCCGTTGGTAAAGATATTGAGGTGTGGATGGATGGCGGCATTCGTTCCGGACAAGATGTTTTAAAAGCTTGGGCATTGGGGGCGCGTGGCACGATGATCGGTCGCCCCTTTCTCTATGGCTTGGGCGCTATGGGCGAGGCTGGTGTTACTAAATGCTTAGAGATTATTCACAATGAATTGGATATCACCATGGCCTTTACAGGACACCGTGATATCCAGAATGTGACTAAAGATATTTTGTATCCAGGAACTTTTTAATATTCCACACTTAGCAAATTATCCCGTACTGGTATTTTTCATTTCCGCTGCAGTCCTCTCGGGCTCAGTGTGGTTTGGCAATGCGGTGCTTAGCAAGTACCGTACCAAGGATACTGAAACCTCGGCGGACCTGGGCATTATTCAGTCTGCAACACTGACCTTGCTAGGTTTGATCATTGGCTTCACCTTTTCAATGGCGATCGCTCGATACGACTTGAGGCAGACTTACGAAGAGGCCGAGGCAAATGCCATTGGGACTGAATTCTTGAGAGCCGATCTTTTGCCTAGCAAAACTGCGGAGGGCATTAAGGGTCTTCTCAACGAATATTTAGATCAACGTATCTTGTTTTACTCTAAGCAAGATAGAGAGACAGCAAAACAAATTACTCAGCGCACTCTTGCGCTTGAAAATGCGATGTGGAATGAATTGCTCCCAGTGGCACGGACACAATCTACTCCCACTATTGCGCTAGTGATCTCCGGAATGAATGATGTCATTAACTCCCATGGCTACACTCAGGCGGCTTGGTGGAATCGCATCCCCTCTGCTGCCTGGTGGCTAATGGCGGCAATCGCAGTTGGCGCCAATATCTTGGTAGGTTTTGGCGCCCGGAACTTTAAGCGCAATGTCGGCCTCTTTATGATTTTCCCAACCATGATTGCCATTGCCTTCTTTCTGATCGCAGACATTGATAGCCCTCGTGGTGGCGTTATTCGTATCGAGCCACGAAATCTGATCGATTTAAAAAACAATATGAGCTCCCCAAATGGCTCAGCCCCCACCAAAGGCATTAATAAATGAAGCGCATTGTTGATGTATACAAAGATCGGGGTCGAGAGCTTGTATGGACTTATGTCATACACCTTGGCAATCTTGAGTTTCACCCGGCTCAAACTGATTTTGAGCAAGAGGCACTACGACTCTCTCAACTTGATAAGCGTGGCACACCAAGCGAGCTGAGCGCGCGAGCCAGGCTTTCCGTTCGATAATTTTTCACCTTAGTTCCGAAAATGAAACCTTTAAGCAAAAAAGCCAAGATGGCAGTGGGATGGACCATTTTAATGACCGTCACTGGCACTGCCATGCTTCATCAATGGGAATTCTTTGCAATGGGATGTGCATCCATTGCAATGCTACTCGTTGCGAATCACTATGGCCTACTAAAAGATCCTGAAGATAAAAACTAAGGCCTCTATCTTGCGATAGCGACCCTGATCAATCTTTAGCAGCTTAGAGTGTTGGGTAATCCGTATATCCGACCTCTGCCCCACCGTAAAAAGTTGCGCGGTTATAAGTATTGAGCGCTGCACCCTGTGCAAAGCGCTCCGCCAAATCTGGATTAGAAATATATAAACGTCCATAGGCCACTGCATCTGCTAAGCCAGCCTCCAAAACAGCTTCACCCATGGCCTGATCATATCCACCGGCACTAATAAATTGACCTTGATAGATTGCACGGAACATCTCTGAGGTAATGGGCGCCTCTACGTTCACTTGATCATTACCACCTGCACTTGTGGAACGCGGTTCGATCATATGGATATAAGATAGGCGATAGCCATTAAGCTTCTGAATCACTGCAGTGAACAAGGCAACTGGATCGCTGTCTGCCATATCATTAAAGCTGCCGTATGGTGATAAGCGCACACCGATACGATCGCTTGGGTACACCTTGGCAATAGATTCAATAACCTCAC
>CANGWT010000152.1 GCA_947457745.1 Burkholderiaceae bacterium
ACTGGCTTGGTCGGCTCCCAGGCAGCGAAAGCAGGCGAAACACTAGTAACACCGAGGGCTAATGCGGTGGAAATCAATGCCCCTTTTAACTTCATCTTCATGAACGCTCCTCCAGAAAAAATGCGAATACCAATATTACTTTGGCTTCTATTTGTTATGTCAAGATTTTTATCGAAGTTGGAGCAGGAACACTTGATTGCCATCAACAATAATGAAATAGGCGACTAGGGCTAACCCTAGTAGAGACTAGGGGCCTGATATTCAAATTAAACCTATGATTTTTGTGGGAATTAAAACTAGCGGAATCGATCCAATAGTTTCTTACTGACCTTGTCTAGCTGGGTGGAATCTTTAATCAAAAATTGCAGGCCATTGGAATCGGCGATCAGGAGTGTGTTGCCAGCAATGCGGCGAATATCTTCCTCACCCTTGAGGCGAATTCTTGTAGGCCCACGATCAGTCTCTATATCCCAAATACTGGGAGTAGCAAAAGTGGATACTTTGGTGATTTTTTCGATAACAGGCATGAACTCGCGCGCAGCTATTTCATCTTCAATGAGACCTAATTCAGCCGCTGGGATCGCACTGACAGCATCAAACCAACACAGTTCTTTGCCAGACTGATCCATGATGGAAATTCCAGCGCCAGGAGCGGTAATTGGGTAGGCTCTCACTGGGTAAACGCCAACATGGGGAGTTCCAGCAGCATCAATAAATACTAGGCGGCCAAGGGCATCACGCTCTAATGTGTGCGACTCTTGATGATGACTCATACCCCGCCCCCAGTTAATTTAGCAATGACTTGCAGGCCTACTTCCTTGCGCTCATTCTCGTCAATACTTTCACCAATGGCGCCACCTTCAACCAACTCTGCAGCATGGCGTAATTGAGCTTGATACAAGGCGTAGTACGCACCCTGCGCATCCATTAACTCATCATGCGAACCAATCTCCACGATCTCACCCTTATCAAGCACGACCAAGCGGTCTGCCTTTCTTAAAGTGGAGAGGCGATGGGCAATCGCAATCGTAGTGCGGCCCTTAACCAAATTATCTAAAGCGCGCTGAATTTCTTTTTCAGTGGTGGTATCAACAGATGAGGTAGCTTCATCCAAAATCAGAATGCTTGGATTAATCAACAGTGCACGCGCAATGGAAATACGCTGCCTCTCACCTCCTGAGAGGGATTGACCGCGCTCACCTACTAATGAGTCATAACCCAGTGGTAAGCGAAGAATAAATTCATGCGCATGTGCGGCGCGCGCCGCTTCAATAATTTCCTCGCGAGTAGCCTCTGGCTTTCCGTAAGCAATATTTTCTGCAATCGTGCCAAAGAATAAAAATGGCTCTTGCAACACCAAGCCAATACGCTTGCGATAGTCAGCAATTCTGATGCTGCGAATATCGCGCCCATCCAAGGCAATAGAACCTGCACTCACGTCATAAAAACGACAAATCAAGTTCACCAAGGTACTCTTACCAGAGCCACTATGACCCACTAGGCCGATCATTTCTCCAGGGGCAATATCTAAATCAATCCCTTTCGAAACCGCACGGTTGCCATAACGGAAACCGACGCCCCTTAGAGAGATGCGGCCCCTCACTTCACCCAACGGTGCTGGATTAATTGGCTCAGGCACACTCGATACATGATCCAAAATATCAAAAATACGCTTTGCCCCTGCGGCAGCTTTTTGCGTATGCGATACGATGCGACTCATCGAATCTAATCGAATATAGAAGCGTCCAATGTAGGCCAAGAATGCAATCAATACACCAACAGTGACTTTTTGATGTGCAACCTGCCAAATACCAAAACCCCACACTACCAAGAGACCAGTTTCTGTTAGCAGCGTTACTGTTGGAGAGAACAATCCCCATACGCGATTAACGCGATCATTGATTTGCAAATTGTGCTTATTGGAATCAACAAAGCGTTTGAGCTCACGATCTTCTTGCGCAAAAGCTTTGACTACCCGAATCCCTGGAATCGTATCAGCCAAGATATTGGTGACTTCAGACCAAACGCGATCTATCTTCTCAAAACCAAATCGCAACTTATCACGAACCACATGAATCATCCACACGATAAATGGCAATGGCGCCAAAGTGACCAATGCCAGCAAAGGATCAATTGATACCAAAATTGCTGCCGTCATCGTAATCATGATGACATCGGTTGCAAAATCCAAAGCATATAAAGATAAGAATACGCAGATACGATCCGTCTCAGCACCAATACGTGCAATCAAATCGCCGGTTCTTTTGCCACCGAAGTACTCTAATGACAACTTGAGCAAATGCTCAAAAGTCGTATTACGTAGATCTGCGCCGATGCGCTCACTCACCAATGCGAGTAAATAGGTTTTCCACCAACCGAGGCCCCACGCAACAATTGCTGCAGCAAATAATGCAAAGAGGTATTTGCTAGCTAAATCAAAATCAATCGGATTGCCTTTTTCATATGGAATCAATACATGATCCATCAAGGGCATTGTTAAATAAGGTGGGATCAGTGTGGCGCCGGTTGACAACAAGGTCAGGACAAAACCTAGTAAGAGCTCTTTTTTATAGGGTCGTGCAAAGCGCCACAACTTAAATAAAGTCCAAGTCGATGGAGGAACATCTTCCTCTGGATCACAAGTTGGGCAAACATCTGAGTTGGCGGGCTTGGGGCTTAAACATACCGGACAAACCTGTTTATCGTACTCAGAAGCCTCGGGCTCGTTGCCAAGCTGATCACCCCTGATCAACTGACTAAAACTACTCTGCAAGCGCAATACTTGAGGATTGACGGCCAAAGTGAAATACCACAATCGCAGCCGACTAGTCTCAGACTCCAGCTTAAGATGCCCTACTCCGGCATGATCACCATGCAAAAGCTGAGCTCCAGAGCTAATCGGCCAGAATTCTGAGCGAGTGCCATCACTCCAAAATAGGCCTTCAGGAGTTAAGCAAAGCAGGCTTTTCTCAAAGCGCATTTCACCATCGAGATCAAGCTCAACCCATGCCAGTATGGAGTTGAGGCCTTTTACTGGTGATTTAGGGGCTTCTAAAACGCTAGCCCAGTGACCTGGCAAAGGGGGAGCGGATGGGGAAATTTCTGGCTTCATTAGTCTTAAAAGTATAGTGGAGCTAGATTTTTTAGATTTGGTAACACTGTCAACTTTAGCGGGTAGAAAGCCGTTAAATTGACGAAGTAAGCTTTTTTATGCATTTTTGCTAATTTTGTGGATTTTGAATAATTACTAGAACCAGAGAGACAGTCTGAGACATCTCCGCCCTCATTTTCTATGGTGGCGCTGAGATCCCCAACTCCACATATGCCCCAATTACTAGATAAAACCATTGAGATCTTGAGTGTCAAGCATCTTCGCGGTCCTAACATGTGGACTTACCATCCCGTTATTGAAGTTTGGCTCGATATTGGTGAATTAGAAGATTTCCCCTCCAATCTCATTCCCGGCTTTTATAACCGCCTTATTCAAGCACTCCCCAGCCTTCAAGAGCACCGCTGCAGCTATGGTGAGGCTGGTGGATTTCTTAAAAGAGTCGAGGAAGGCACTTGGCCTGCTCACATCCTTGAGCACCTCACCCTAGAATTACAAAATTTAGCCGGCATCCCCGGCGGCTTTGGTAAAGCGCGTGATGGTGATCGTCGCGGTGTTTATAAAGTCATGGTGAGTGCGATTAATGAAGAAGTAACACTCACTGCACTTAAGTACGCTCGTGATTTATATCTTGCTCTAGTGCAAGACACCAAAGATCCTGTCGCACTAGTTGCTAGCATTCTTGAGGAACTGCGTGAGCTCGGCGATGATCTATTGCTCGGACCCAGCACCGCCTGCATCGTTAATGCGGCTGAGGAGAGAGGCATCCCCTCTATCCGACTATCTGAGGGCAACTTAGTACAACTAGGTTATGGCGCCAAGCAGCGTCGTATCTGGACAGCAGAAACCGATCAAACCAGTGCCATCGCTGAAACAATTTCTCGAGACAAAGATCTTACAAAGAGTCTTCTGTCTAGCGCCGGAGGTCCAACTCCTG
>CANGWT010000153.1 GCA_947457745.1 Burkholderiaceae bacterium
TGAGTGGAAAGACGTTAAAAATAAAATTGATCAACTGGTAAAGTAAATTGCACCCCCCCATTGAAACCGATGCAGTCATTATTGGCGCCGGTCCGGTGGGGCTCTTCCAGGTCTTTGAGCTTGGTCTCCTAGAAATTAAAGCGCACGTCATTGACTCACTGCCTGAGATAGGCGGTCAATGTATCGAACTCTATCCAGATAAACCGATCTATGACATTCCGGCAATTCCGGTTTGCACTGGTCGTGAGCTGGTTAGTAATCTACTCAAACAAATTGAGCCATTCAAACCACATTTTCACTTGAATCAAGAGGTCTCTACCCTTGAAAAACAGGCTGATGGTCGCTTTCTGATTCGCACATCCCAAGATCAACATTTTTTGAGTAAGTCGATTTTTATTGCTGCTGGCGTTGGTGCATTTCAACCGCGCACACTCAATCTGGATGGCATCGAGGCTTTTGTTGATAAACAAGTTTTCTATCGCGTCAGAAATCCTGAGCAATTTATAGGCAAACGCATGGTGATTTGCGGTGGCGGAGATTCCGCCTTGGATTGGGCATTGCATTTTGTAGATCAAGCAACCAGTGTGACACTGATACATCGCAGAGATGAATTTAAAGCAGCCCCTCAATCAGTCGCCAAGATGCGAGCGCTTTGTGCTGCCGGTAAGATGCAACTCATCATTGGACAAATTACAGGTCTTGGATCATCTGATGACACACTTACTGAAATTGCCGTCACCAATATTGATGGCGAAGTTCAGATCATTGCCTTAGATACACTCTTGTTATTTTATGGCCTTTCCCCTAAGTTAGGCCCAATAGCTGACTGGGGTTTAGAGATTGATCGCAAGCAAGTTACTGTGGATACCGCCTGTTTTCAGACTGGCACTCCCGGTATATACGCTGTAGGAGATATCAATATCTACCCAGGCAAGAAAAAACTGATTTTGTCAGGCTTTCATGAGGCAGCCTTAGCGGCCTTTGCAGCAGCAGCCTACCTAGACCCAGAAAAGCAGATTCAACTCCAGTACACCACCACCTCCCCAAAGCTTCATAAAGCGCTTGGGGTAAGCCCATCGACATTCGAGTAAGCTCTTAATATCACTGAATTATTTGATTGAATAAACCTATGCGTCAATATCACAATCTCATGAAGGAAGTCCTTGAAAAGGGTGTCCAAAAATCCGATAGAACCGGCACTGGAACTATTTCTATCTTTGCTCATCAGATGCGCTTTAATCTGGCCGAAGGCTTTCCGATGGTCACGACTAAGAAGTTACATCTGAAGTCCATTATTTTGGAATTGCTCTGGTTTCTCAAAGGCAGCACTGACAACAACTGGCTTAAAGAGCGTGGCGTTTCCATTTGGAATGAATGGGCAGCACCAGATGGTGACTTAGGTCCAATTTACGGCTACCAGTGGCGCTCCTGGCCCACTCCGAATGGTGAGCATATTGATCAAATCGCCGAAGTTATAGAGGCCCTCAAAAAGAATCCAGACTCTCGCCGTATGATTGTTTCCGCCTGGAACGTGGCTGATATTCCTCGTATGGCTTTGGCACCTTGCCACGCCTTCTTTCAGTTTTACGTTGCCGATGGCAAGCTATCTTGCCAACTTTATCAACGTAGTGCGGATGTCTTCTTGGGCGTACCTTTTAATATCGCCAGCTATGCCCTACTCACCCATATGATGGCGCAGCAGTGCAATTTAGATGTTGGCGACTTTGTTTGGACTGGTGGTGACTGCCATCTCTATAGCAACCATTTGGAACAAGTTGATCTTCAACTCTCGAGAGACTTCTTCCCGCTACCTAAGCTCAATATTTTGCGCAAGCCAGACTCCATCTTTGATTATGAATTCGAAGATTTTGAAATCGCCGGCTATCAATCCCATCCCGCCATTAAAGCTCCTGTAGCCGTTTAAGAAATTAGATCCTCATGACCGCAGCTAAGCACCCCGCAATCTCCATGATTGTTGCCCGCTCACGTAATCACGTGATTGGCAAAGATAATCAAATGCCTTGGAAGATTTCTGCAGACCTACAGTTCTTTAAAAAAGTAACAATGGGTCACCCCGTCATCATGGGTCGTAAGACTTGGGAGTCCATTGGGCGCCCTCTTCCGGGACGTCGCAATATTGTGGTGAGTCGAAATACTGGGTTACAACTTATAGGTGCAGAGGTTGTCAACTCCCTTGACGCAGCGCTCGCCACTTTGAGTGAATTCCCCCGCGTATTTGTAATTGGTGGAGAGCAGCTCTTTACTCAAGCCTTCCCCAAAGCAGATCGCCTGTTCATCACCGAAATTGATATCGACGTAGAAGGTGGCGATACTTTCTTTGAAGTTCCCAATCAATCCGAATGGAAAGAAGTGGAACGTACTCCAGCATCTGAAGGTGCAATTACATTTAATTTCATTACGCTTGAGCGTAAATAAAGAGACCGCCCCACCCGTCATCTGTCTTTAATCTGTTTTTAAAAAGGAAGTGTCCATGAAATTTTCATCAAAATTACTTTCTGCCCTACTGATGGCCCAATGCGCTTTTGTTTTTGCGAAAAGCAATGCAGACACTATTTTTTATGGTGGTGACATTGTCACGATGAATAAATCACAAGCTACTGCAGAGGCTGTCGCAGTGAAGGATGGAAAGATCATCCAGGTTGGCTCTCTAGCCAAACTCAAGTCTTTACAAGGACAAGATACGAAGCTGATTAACTTAAATGGTCAGACCTTAATGCCTGGTTTAGTTGAGCCACATGTGCATATTATGGGGACGGCATTTTCAGAAGAGATCTTCCTCAATCTCTCTAACTTCACAATGCCCCATGACACCTTAAATAGCCTAGTGACGAAGCTCACTGCGTATGGCAAGAACCTCAAAGATGGTCAATGGATTACTGCGTTTGGTGTTGATCCTTCGAGAACAGATCCATTCATGTCTGAGCTCACTGCAGACATCTTGGATAAAGTGTCGACAACCAAGCCCGTATTTGTCATGAATCAAAGTATGCATATTGCTTATGTGAATCACAAAGCACTAGAAATTGCAGGCTTAAATGACTCCAGTCCCAACCCAAAGGGCGGCACACTGGTAAAAGATAGCAAAGGGCGCCTGACAGGGGTGATCTACGAAGTACCTGCTTTTGAATTACTCCTGAGCAAAATGCCTATACCCAGTCAAGAGATCATTGAGAAGGCTGTCGCCAAAGTTGGACAAACACTGGTCAGCAAGGGCGTCACTACTTCAGCAGAAATCACTGTTGGCGGGTACCTTGGCGTGGATAAGGAATATGCCCTCTTAAATGCCATGACCCAAAGTGGCAAGCTTCCAGTTCGGGTGAGGGGTTATATGTATTCAAATGCATACCCAACTACGAATAAGAGCTATAAGCCAGGACAAGGTGACGACACCTTTAAATTAATCGGCATCAAAATTGTGGCTGATGGCTCCAACCAAGGTTTGACAGGTGCCATGAGTAGGCCCTATGACTACCCAGCCGGCACAAGCAATACGGGTACCCTCAACTTCACTGAGCAAGAACTTTATGATCTTGCAAAACCCAGATTTGATGAGGGCTGGCAACTCTCCGTTCACTCAAATGGCGATAAGTCGATTGAGCAGACTTTGAATGTCTTTGCGAAATTGGTTAAAAAACCAGCAGATGCTAAAACCAGATTAAGAATTGAGCACTTTACTGTTCCAACTGAAGCGCAGATTGATAAAGCAGCAAAGCTTGGGGTTGTTCCTGGCTTTACCATTGGACATACAGACTATTGGGGTGAGGCATTTCATGGCCACCTCTTGGGAGCTGAAAGAGCAGATCGAATTGATCCCAGTGCCAGCTTGATTAAAAGAGGTATGCGTTTTGCATACCATAGCGACTCCCCCGTCTCACCGATTCATCCACTCAAGTACGCCTCCGAAGGTGCTGCTCGCTTATGGCAA
>CANGWT010000154.1 GCA_947457745.1 Burkholderiaceae bacterium
ATCGCGATTGAACTGCATGAATACGTTATTCCAGATCTCAATATAGCGATCGCCATCTTCATCAGGACTTCCAGGAGGGCCGCCAGCAAGTGCACCTTCCAAAATCTCCATTCCGTTAGCGATTGTCTGGAAGAAACGCTCTTCCTCCTGCTTAATCACTTCACTCACCTTATCTTTTGCTGCCTGCAACTCTGGATAAGCCTGACCCATCTCTTTTACGAGGGCAGGAACGAGTTGGTAAAAGAAAGGTTTACGTGCACCCAATTTATAGCCATGACGAATCGCACGGCGGGTAATGCGACGAAGGACATAGCCGCGACCTGCATTACCCGGAATCACACCATCTACCACTATAAAACTACAAGCACGAATGTGATCGGCAATCACTTTGAGAGAGGGGCTGCTTGGATCGCAATTCTCACCACCGACTGCATCAACAGCCTCTTTAGCTGCTTTAAGCAAATTCACAAAGAGGTCAATCTCATAGTTCGAGTGCACGTGTTGCAAGACTGCCGCAATACGCTCAAGGCCCATACCAGTGTCGACGCTCGGCTTGGGCAATGGATGCATATTGCCCGCTTCATCGCGATTGAACTGCATGAATACGTTATTCCAGATCTCAATATAGCGATCGCCATCTTCCTCAGGACTACCAGGGGGGCCACCAGCAATGTGTGGGCCGTGGTCATAGAAGATTTCAGTACAGGGGCCGCATGGGCCTGTATCACCCATCATCCAGAAGTTATCTGAAGCGTAACGAGCACCTTTGTTATCGCCTATGCGAATAATGCGCTCAGCTGGAACACCGATTTGTTTATTCCAAATTTCATAAGCCTCATCGTCTTCTGCATACACGGTGACTAGTAGCTTTTCCTCCGGCAGCTTAAAGACTTCCGTCAATAAGCCCCAAGCAAACTGAATCGCGTCCTTCTTGAAGTAATCCCCAAAAGAGAAATTACCCAGCATTTCAAAAAAAGTGTGATGACGGGCTGTATAGCCAACGTTATCTAAGTCATTGTGTTTGCCACCAGCACGAATACATTTCTGGGCGGTAGTAGCTCGGTTGTAAGAGCGTTTATCAAAGCCTAAAAATACGTCCTTAAACTGGTTCATCCCCGCATTGGTAAATAGCAGCGTTGGGTCGTCTCCAGGCACCACTGGGCTGGATGGGACAATTTGGTGGCCTTTTTGGGCGAAGTAGTCCAGGTACGCCTGGCGAATTTGAGAGACTTTCATGCGAATAATTATCGCATTGGCACTAGTCGGGGGCAAACCATAGGTAAACCACCTCAATCGTGCCTTACAATCCCTTTACATTAATAAATAGATCGACCATGAAGTCGATATAAGGAGCTCAACTTGAAAATTCGCAATCAACGGGATTTTGGTGCTGGAATCATGTATATGGTTATTGGCCTTTTTTTTACCATCGTAGCTACCCAGTACCCTATGGGCACTGCAGCCAAGATGGGGCCAGGCTACTTCCCATTTTGGCTCGGCATACTGATGACGCTTTTAGGACTCTTAGTCCTGATCAAGTCTATGGGTGCCAAGGCCGCAATTGAGTCTATTCCCAAGTTCAACTGGAAGATCATTGCGCAAATTACTGGTGCAGTAGTCCTTTACGGCTTGCTGCTACCTAAAATGGGCTTCTTAGTGGCTGTAGTGGTTCTGGTATTTGTATCAGCAAGCGCAAGTAAGGAATTTACCTGGAAAGGCACCACAATTAATGCCGCTTTTTTAGTAACCTTCACTTACTCAGTCTTCGTTTTGGGTCTTAAGCTTCAGTTCCCACTGCTACCTTTCTTCTTGCAACAATAACGAACCGGGACTCTACAAAATGGATTTATTTGCTAATTTAGCGCTCGGTTTCGACACAGCGTTTACCTTACAAAATCTGATGTACTGCCTGATTGGCTGTATTTTGGGTACATTAATTGGGGTTTTACCGGGCCTAGGTCCAATCGCGACAATTGCGATGCTCTTACCAGCCACCTATGCATTGCCTCCAATTGCCGCTTTGATTATGTTGGCTGGTATTTACTACGGCTCACAGTATGGTGGCTCTACCACTGCGATTTTGCTCAACATCCCGGGGGAGACGTCCTCGGTGGTGACGGCAATTGATGGCTACCAAATGGCCAGAAATGGTCGAGCAGGCGTAGCCCTCTTTACTGCCGGCATGGGTTCATTTTTTGCTGGTTGCGTAGCAACACTGGTTTTGGCTGCATTTGCTGCACCACTCTCCCAGTTAGCATTTAAGTTCGGCCCCGCTGAGTACTTCTCCCTGATGATCTTGGGCTTGATTGGCGCCGTTGTACTAGCCTCAGGCTCTTTGATCAAGGCGATCGGCATGATCATCCTTGGCCTCTTGATGGGCTTGATCGGTACTGACGTGAACTCTGGCGTATCACGCTATGCTTTTGACATCCCTGAATTAAGTGACGGCATTGGATTCGTAGCCGTTGCAATGGGTGTCTTTGGTTTTGCGGAAATTATGGGTAACCTAGAAAAAACTGGTGATGACGAGGGCTTCCTGAATAAGCTCACCACCATGATGCCAACTAAGAATGATATCAAGCGCATGATTCCTTCGATCTTGCGCGGTACCACCATCGGCTCCATCTTGGGCATTCTGCCAGGCGGGGGAGCGGCTTTGGCAGCCTTTGGCGCCTACTCAGTTGAAAAGAAATCCTCCAAGTACAGCCATGAGTTTGGTAAGGGTGCCATTGAGGGTGTAGCAGGTCCTGAAGCAGCAAATAATGCTGCCGCTCAAACCTCCTTCATCCCATTGCTTACCTTAGGCATCCCACCGAATGCTGTGATGGCCTTGATGGTTGGTGCGATGACGATTCACAACATTCAGCCTGGCCCACAAGTTATGACCAGTAACCCAGCCTTGTTTTGGGGTCTGATTGCCTCGATGTGGATCGGTAACGTGATGTTGATTCTCTTGAATTTGCCGCTCATTGGTATTTGGGTAAAGCTCTTGAAGATTCCTTATCGCTTTCTCTACCCAGCAATTTTGGTTTTCTGCTGTATCGGTGTCTATACCGTCAACAACACCGTATTTGACGTATATGTAACCGCAGCCTTTGGTTTAATTGGTTACCTCTTCTTTAAATTGGGTTGCGAGCCACCCCCATTGCTCTTAGGCTTCGTGCTTGGGCCGATGATGGAAGAGAACTTCCGTCGCGCCCTCTTGTTGTCACGCGGTGACTTCACAACCTTCCTAACCCGACCACTCTCCTTAGGTTTGCTCATTGCAGCAGCCCTCTTAGTTGTGATCGTGGCCTTGCCTGCGGTTAAGAAAACCCGTGAAGAGGCTTTCGTAGAAGATTAATTCTCGAGCGCTTCCCAGAAACGAGCCCGCAGCAGTTTGCGGGCTTTTTTCTTTATAGGGAGGGCTTTTCTCTACAATGGGCGCATGTCCCAAGATAGCAAATCACCTAAATCGCCTGCCGGCACTCTTGCCGAGCCCTCTAACTTTTTGCGCCAGATCATCGACCACGACCTGGCGAGTGGCGCCTACCAGAATCGCACTAATCGAGAGGGTCAGGCTATCCCCTCCATCATTACGCGCTTCCCACCAGAACCGAATGGCTATCTTCATATTGGTCATGCCAAAAGTATTTGCTTGAACTTTGGCTTAGCCGCTGACTACAACAATCAAGCGGGTGGTGCGCGTTGCAATATGCGCTTAGATGACACTAATCCAGTAAAAGAAGATGTTGAATACGTCGATAGCATTTTAGATGCGGTACGCTGGCTTGGTTTTGATTGGGAGGCAAATGGTCAATCCCATTTGCATTACGCCAGTGATTATTTTGCACAGCTCTATCAATTTGCTGAAGTTTTAATCGAACATGGCAAAGCGTATGTTGATAGCCAAACAGCCGATGAAATTCATGCTAAACGGGGCAATTTTAATCAAGCGGGAC
>CANGWT010000155.1 GCA_947457745.1 Burkholderiaceae bacterium
GGCTGATATCGCCATCAAGAAAAAGGAGCTTGTAAAAGAGCCTCCCAAAAAAGAAGTAGTCAAAGAAACGCCTAAACCGGTTATGCCAACCCCTCCGAAAGAAACAAAAAAAGAGGAGCCTAAGAAAGCTGAACCAGTGAAGCCAGCCCCTCCGAAAGAAACAAAAAAAGAGGAGCCTAAAAAAGTTGAGCCAGTGAAGAAAGTAGAAGCTCCAAAACCAGCAGCATTAACGCCTGCCCAAGTTAAAGCCAATGCAGAAGCTGATAAGCGGCGCGAAGCCAATATCGCCAGCCTGCGTGGTTTAGCCGCAAACGATGGTGGTACTGGTGGTTCTGTGGGAAGTGGCGTTGGTGCTGGAGGTAACGCCCCTCCTGGCTGGAGCGATAAGGTCATTAAGAAGGTACGTGCCAATATCACCTTCAATGCCGATTCCTTTAAAGGCAACAAACAAACCATTATTCAGGTAAAGCTCGCTCCAGATGGTGCCATCCTAACTAGGACCATGACTTCCAGCAGTGGTGATAACGCTTGGGATCAAGCGGTCTTAAGTGCCATTGATGCCACCCAGAGTCTGCCAAAAGACGACAATGGTCAATTTCCAACACTGACGCCTGAACTTAAACTCAAACCGAAGTAAATTACTAGACATGATCAAAAACATCGCACGCTCTTTTACCAAGATCCTTCCATGGATTGTGGCTCTCGGCTTTGGTATCACTAGTCTGCCTAGTCGTGCCCAGATGAGTATTGAAATCACCGGTGTTGGCCAATCTCTTTACCCAATCGCCGTGATGCGATTTAAAGATGAAAATAAATTACCTATCAGTATTACTGACATCATTCGTCAAGATTTAGCTAGCAGTGGTTACTTTAAAAATACTGAAAACGGTAACGCTAGCGAGAGTGATGAAGGTACTCCCAACTACAAATCTTGGTCTGCTCGCGGTGCAGATGCTTTGGCAGTTGGTTCAATCGTACAAAAAGATGCCAATCAATTTGAGATCCATTACAAATTATTTGATGTTCGTAAATCACTCAGCCTAGGTGGACTCAACCTCAACTCCAGCGCCGATTATTTGCGCGCTGTTGCTCACAAGATCTCAGACGACATCATTTTTAAGTTACTCGGTGAGCGAGGTATTTTCTCAACCCGACTCTCCTATGTGATTAAAGATGGCAAACGTTTTCGTCTTGTCATTTCCGATGCGGATGGACAAAATATTCGTAACGCCATGGCTAGTGGTGATCCAATTATTTCGCCATCATGGTCACCTGATGGTAAGAAGGTAGCTTACGTTTCATTTGAAGATCGCAAGCCAGTCATCTACGTTCACGAACTGGCTACTGGTCGTCGTATTGCCCTATCCAATCAAAAGGGCAATAACAGTGCACCGGGGTGGTCTCCTGATGGGAAAAAACTGGCGATTTCTTTATCGAAAGATGGTAATACTCAGATCTACAGCATTAACTCGGATGGTAGCGGCTTACAACGACTAACCCGTGGACGCACCATTGATACAGAGCCTCAGTACTCACCAGATGGCCGCTTTATCTACTTCACCAGCGATCGCGGTGGTCAACCTCAGATTTATCGTATGAGTGCTGAAGGCGAGCAAGCTGGGGATGCGAAACGGGTCAGCTTTAAACAAGCCTTTGTGACTTCACCACGCATTTCTCCAGATGGGAAATATTTGGCCTACATTGCCAATGTGGGGGGCGCTTTCCGCCTACACATCATGAATTTAGCTACCGGGGACACCCAAGCCCTTACTGATGGCAGCAGTGATGAATCCCCTTCTTTTGCCGCTAACGGTAAATATGTTCTGTATTCAACCAAGCTTGGCGGTAAGCGGGTATTGGCTGCCGTTTCTGTGGATGGCAATACTAAACAAGTCTTAAGCATCCCAGGGTCTGATGTACGTCAGCCTTCCTGGGGTCCATTTATGGACTAAAGAAGTCAGATTCATCTAGCTCTTTCCTGCTAAATAGTCACTTTTCATGCTCTTGGGGGCATAATATTGGCTATTAACTCAATTAATTACCTAATTGCAGGAAAAAAGGAATGAACATGAAGATTTCTATCACACGCCGCGCCGCAACATTTGCACTTTTAGGAGCTACCGCACTATTGTTTGCTTGCTCATCTAGCGTGAGCTTGGACGATGTAGAGGGCGCTAACAGTGGAAAATTTGGCTCACAGCCTTGGAATGATCCGAAGAGCCCATTATTTGAGAAGAGCGTTTACTTTGCTTTGGATGAGTACACCGTTCAAACTAAATACCAAAAAATGTTGTCAGCTCATGCGAGTTACCTCAAGGCCAATCCAAAACAAAAAGTCATTATTCAAGGCAATACTGATGAACGTGGCACCGCTGAATACAACTTAGCATTAGGCCAACGTCGTTCAGATGCCGTTCGTAAATCATTAAACCTGATGGGCGTTTCTGATGACCAGATTGAAGCCGTCAGTTTTGGTAAAGAAAAGCCGAAGGCTGAGGGTAATACTGAGGCAGCCTGGACCGAGAATCGCCGCGCTGACATTATTTACATTACGAACTAATGCAAAAGTATCCAATCTCTTTTAAACAAACGCTCTCACGAGCGTTTTGTTTAAGTGCTACCACTCTTTGTTTATGTCTATCCAATAACGCCTGGGCACTTTTTTCAGATGATGATGCTCGTAAAGCAATCCTCGACTTACGCAGGACGATGACTGCAACGCAACTCGAGCTACAAAGTCAAATTGAGAGACTCAAGGCCGATAATGCAGAGCTCCGCGGCAAGGTTGAGAATCTGGAGAAGCAGGGCGAAGATATGACCTCTAGCCAAAAAACTTACTACCAAGATCTCGATAGTCGCTTAGGTAATTTTGAGCCTCGCACAGTGACGATTGAAGGTGTGAGCGGCATCATACAACCTAGTGAGAAAAAAGCCTACGACGATGCTTTAAAAGCGTTTCAGGCTGGCAGTTTAAAAAAGGCTGATGAGGGATTCTCAGCATTTGCAAAAAAATATCCTACTAGCCCTTATTTGCCATTGGCACTTTTTTGGAGTGGTAACAGCAAGTACGCCAACAAAGACTACAAAGGTGCGATTGCGCAATTACAAGATCTAATTAAGCGCTACCCAACTCACCCTCGTATCCCTGGCGCGATGTTGACACTGGGTAATGCCCAGCTAGAGAGTGGCAACAAGGCAACAGCTAAGAAAACATTTAGCGAGATTGTCAGCAAGTATCCCGATACTGAAACGGCAAAAGAAGCTCAGCAGCTTATTGCAGCTACCAAGTAAACCTCGAGCGTTTTTCTATGTCTAAGCTGTCTGCCGCATTTCAGAACATTGCACCTCGCAAACCTCAAGCGCCAGCAGTCATCTTGTTTTCTGGTGGATTAGATTCCAGCACTATTCTGGCTTTAGCTAAAGATTTAGCTTATGCCCCTTATGTTTTATCAGTGAGCTACGGACAACGTCACTCATCTGAGCTAGCAGCTGCAAAATACCTCGCCAAAAAGATGGGTGTTATTCGTCATGAGATTGTTAATCTAGACCTCACCCGTTTTGGCGGCTCAGCTCTGACTGACTCCTCTATTGATATCCCCGTCACACCAGGTAAGGATCAAGAAATCCCCGTGACCTATGTGCCTGCCCGTAATACGATCTTGCTCTCACTCGCTTTAGGTTGGGCAGAGTCTCTAGGTGGACTCGATATTTTTTATGGTGCCAATGCGGTGGATTATTCAGGCTATCCCGATTGCCGCCCTGAATACGTTGCCTCGTTTGAAACTATGGCGAACCTGGCCACTAAGGCCGGTGTAGAGGCAATCAATAATGAGAATCGCTTTAGAGTGCATGCACCGATCATCAATATGAGTAAAGCAGAGATTATTCAACTCGGCACTACCTTAGGCGTGGATTACTCGCAGACGGTTTCTTGCTA
>CANGWT010000156.1 GCA_947457745.1 Burkholderiaceae bacterium
CGCACGATCAACGTCAATTAAAAATAGCGGTTTTTCTTCAGACATAGGATGTGTGCTTTATCTTTAGTTAACCGAATTAAGTTTTCGCTTGACGCTTCAAATCCGAGAACTCTTTACCTAGGCCGTCAAACTCCTCTTCCCAGGTATCCAAATCACGGATGACTTGCTTGGCATCCATGCCCAAGAGCTCGATTGCCTCTAGAGAAATTTCAGGTGCAAGTTGTTCAGAAGTGGCCGCTTGATTTAAGGCTGAGGCAAGAGAACCTCTCATTTTGGAAACAGTTACCTCAACACGATCAACCAATAGATTTAATTGCTCAGTCTCCACAGCCAATTGCTTGCTAGAGTGGTTGTCTAAGATAGCCAAATACAGTCTGACTCCCTGCTGCTTCAAAGCAAGGAATGCATCTTGTAGCTGATCCAAGGGTCCCACCCTGCTAGCTCTCTCAGCAGCACCAGAATAGGCTTGCTCATCCTCACCGGAGTCGGCAGGACGAATTTGTGTAGCCTTATCTTGCAAGGTGTTGACGGAATGTCGTAGCTTTTTACTTAACTGACTTAGCAACTTGAAACGACGCTCAATTTCACTAATTTTTTGCTTCAAATCTCCACTCAGTTCAGAAATCACATTCACAACTGTTTTCAATTCAGGAGGGCTTGACTCTTCAACCTTCGACTGTGGAGCTTGTGCACTAGTAGATTTGGCTTCCGGCTTTTCATCCTCCATCGCCTTAATACTTGGTGCATTCGCAAAACCGAGATCAATTGAACTCAAGAGTTGATCGGCGGCAGAAGATACTTTTGAGGTGCGCTGTAAATCGAGCGCGTTTAAGTTGGTATTGCGGATGAACAAGAATCCACCAAGAGCAACGCCAATCAAGCCAATGATAGACAAAATAGTGAGACCTAAAAATCCACCAGCAGTCTTGAAATCAAAAAATCCTAAGTCTTGGGAATTTTGCTGAGCCACCACCTTTAATGCCTCATGGTTAGAGGCAAAATCACGAATGGTAGACATGCTTGATGCATAGAGCTTTAATGCCACAGCACTTTCTTGCGGTAACTTAGTATGCCAAGGAGTTTGATGGATTTTTGCCAGCACCTCACCCAGTTTGGTGGGGGACTTGCCAGCGGCTTTTTTACCCATCTCAATTTCGAGCAATACTTTTTGATCTATCACCGTACCCAAGGCTTTTTGGAGTTCAGAAGAACTGGCAGAATCCGTAATATTTTTTTGCCAGTCACTATTTGCCTTAATAAAAGCATCTAGGCTTTCTGCATACTTTTTAACTGGTGCATCAGTGGCAATCTTTTCAAATTCAAGCACGCCTTTGGGCGCCAACAAAGCTTCAGCCGACTTTGCCAAAATCCCGAATCCAGCCAAACTCTTTTCTTGAGCCAAAACAATGCTGATAGCTTGCTCTGTTTTCTTTGCACCAAACAGTACATCTTGCACGCTACCCACTGCAGATGACTTCACATCCACAGCTGGAGCATCGACTTCCTCAAGCTTTTCTTCCGATAGATGGGCATATTTATCTGGCTTACCAAACACCACCTTCATAATTTTGGCATCTAGCTTTTGGAAAAAGGCTAGAGCAGGATTATCAGAGAGCGTCGCTAGCGGGGTAGTCCCTGATCCAGAGCTGTTGTTGACGGACTGCAACTGAGTCTTGGGAGTGCTTGCGGCTGATTTGCCAGCTACCTCGACGGACGACGAAGAATCCACCGGGGCTTTTACATCATCCGTAATTGATTTAAAGAGACTGTCTGATTTTTTGAGATTACTAAAAAAACTAGGCTCGAGCACAAATGCTCCCGATGTTTGAGACTGCAATACTTTGAGTGCAGGTATTAGTCGTAATATCTCAATTTGTTCAATATCAATTGATTGCAAATACTTGCCATCAGAAACCCAACTACGAGCCGTAATAAAGGCGCTAATACTAGTCAATAGTGCGATAACGAACGCGACAATTGCCAACCAACGCCAAGGCATGGTCGCTCGCTGAAAGATATGGTTTTTATATTTTTTGCTCATATATTTTTTTTAGCCAATGAATGAGGTCAGCCGCCCGACCCTATGGAGCCTCTACCAAAAGGTAATCAATCCCATTGTGATACACAAATAATGAATCGCTCAATACGGAAGCATGAAAAGGACCAGAAATATTGTTCACCCTAAAACCTAGCCCCTTGCTTGACCCATCCTTAAGAATGACAACCCAAGGGGCCCCACCCGTCTTGAGGACCTGCTGCCAATCGGCAATATTTTCTGAACGACGGTTAAATCGCAATACTTGAAAGTGATTGCGCAGATAAACCGGCGCACCCTCATGCACAACTACGCCGCTGATTCTTAAATCTTTTAAAGATTGCTCCGCCTCTGGATATAAAAAAACAGATTGAACTGCGCTGGCTGCCAGCGCATATCTTTCGCCATTGATGCGCATCCCTAGCCAATATTCTGGATTTTCAATATTGGTCATGATTTTTTACCAGATACTCGACGTTGGAACCAAAATAATCCGAGTGCAATCGCCGCAATGAAAAGACTGGAAACAAAACCAACAACAGCATCACCCATGACAGTTAAGTAAGAAGTACTTTTATTCTCAAGCTTTCGTCTTTGCGAGAAATAAGAATCAATATTTTCTAAAAATTTCTTATGGTGCCAAACCAATACATCTTTCGATTGAACCTTAGCTGGATTCGCTCCGGATGGATCAATAACACCTTTGGCGATTAGATTTAATCGCTTCGCAGTTTGCATTAAGCTATTCGCAGCATCTGCCCGCCAATCAATCGGAATCGCAGAAAGCATATCGCGACGGTAAAGGTCAGCTTGGCGCTTCGTCTCCTGCTCTGTTAGATACACTGCATCAGCTGGGGTTACAAACTTGATACCGCAGTTACTATCATTTATTGGGACTCGACCAGCAATCCGCATCACAACCGAAATATTCTCTCTTTTATTTCTCAATAGTTTAAGAGTAACTTCCGATGCGGGTTTTTCATTCAAGGCCAGGTAAAAACCCATCACAGATTCAATTTTGGCTGAATTAACAAAGAGCACCATATCCCCAGCCTTTAACCCTGCAACCTCCGCCGGAGAACCAGACTCAACTGACTCGATTACGGGAAGGGTCACTGTGAGAATCGGTTTGAAACGTTTATTTTCAAATTCTGCAAAAAATTGAAAAGCCCTATTAACGGCCTCATCCAATCCAACAGGGATGATTGCATCGTCTGCAAGCTTCGGTATGTCAGTAGGCTTCAATCGACGCTGGCTATTGTTATTGTTTAATCGAAAGTCGATAGCTTGTGTATTAACAAAATCTTCTAGATTTGGACTGGCTACTTTAAGATTTTTTAACTCTGCAGAAGAGTTTGATAACTCACTGGCAGCGCCTAAAAGCGTCATCATAGAAACAACTACTAAAAAGCTTGCAAAGGCCAAGAACCAAAAGTAGACGTTACGCTGAGAACGAGGAAGGCTAAATGAAAACAAAATAAGTCCTAGCCTTTCTTACGACCAGAGTCAGTTTTGCTTGCGCTGAATTTATTAGCGTGATTTAAAACAAAACGTTGTTTGAGCATTTCTACTTCGCGGTGTTCAGCCATCAACTGAACCTCAGTCTTACGCTTGTCCATTAACAATCTGCAACTAGCAATATCATCAATCCAGTCGCCCGATTTCATTTCAATGATGGCGGTCTCTAAAATGTCGCGGCCCGTGGTTTCGTTTGCCTTCACGCGCACCACAAATAACCTCACATCATCGACATCCCGAAGGGTCAGCTCAACATAGTATGTTCTTGCAAACCGATGATTGATAGCAGTTAATGAATATGGGTAATTGTGCAATGTGAAGTGAATCACAGTGCCATCATCCAATGGTAAGGGATCCACCTTCAAATCAGTAATGCCAG
>CANGWT010000157.1 GCA_947457745.1 Burkholderiaceae bacterium
GTGGTTCTTGCAACGAATTTCACTAGTGAAGGTGAAGCCACAGCCCACTACATTGGTGAAGTGCTTAAATCCAAAGGCATCAAAGTCACCAGAATCGCCAGAGGTATTCCGGTAGGTGGTGAGCTGGAGTATGTAGATGCAGGCACCTTGGCTAGAGCGCTGATGGATCGGCGCTAAGTCTGGTAGATATAAGTTATACCCTAAATCCCCTTGAATGGGGTGCTTAATAAAAGGTTGCTTTTTGCAACCTTTTGTATTAAATTGATACCAGTTTAATAAGGGGCTCATTATGGCTATAGCAATCAAGTTATCCGATCTTTTGGTGGAGGACGCCAAGCCTTATGCTCAAGCAATGCATAGATCGGTGCCTAAGCAAATTGAATACTGGGCCCGTTTGGGAAAAGTGGCTGAGGAAAATCCTGATCTACCAATTCACATGCTTCAAGATATGCTTGTGAGTATTGAAGAGGTAAAAGCCGGCAATCTTTCCCCATATAAATTCGGATGAAGGTATCAACAACCCCTCGATTTGATCGAGCCATTAAGAAAATCTCTCCAGCCGAAAAGAAGACCCTTGATTCTGCAGTCAAGGCTATTATTTCTGAGCCATTTGCTGGCGATATGAAGAGGGGTGATTTATTGGGTGTTCAGGTTTATAAGTTCCGCCATCTGCGTCAACAAATGTTGTTGGCCTACTCCGTCAGTCTGGATAGAACTCAAATCGTTTTAATTGGCTATGGAGTCCACGAAAACTTTTACCGAGACCTAAAACGATAGGGTGCTAGCTAGTTGCGGGGTCTAAATCGTCACCAAATCGACATAAATTCTAGGTAAATTACCCTTTTTTGGCGATAATTTGGTCTGCACCCCTGTTGAGCTTCAATCTCACGCCGTGCCTATCCGAGCTGTCTTGTTTTTACCCCGGTAGATCTGGCCTTTAATTACTTTTAGTCATTCATTGGTCATTGATGCTAAGTATTGTGAATTGGTGAATGACCCACAAATCCTATCTTCTCCTGTTGAGCTTGCTTGTTGCCCTTGCTAGCATGCCTGTGCACGCCCAGAAGGCGGGATCTGGTTCAGATCAAATCGCCACGTTTGCCTCACCAATTGAAGACTTACCCACCGAGGCAAGTATTTGGGGCATGCCTGTAAATCTTCACGGGCAAACGACTTACATTAATCAGCGTTATAACAATTTCAACTCATCTTATTCTGGTCAGAATAGTTTGAATGCTCAGAAATCCATGAGTTATACCTGGTCTGGAACTTTATTCTTTGGTGCACGCCTTGCACCAAATACTGATATTTATTTCAACCCAGAAGTAGTGTCCGGCGTTCCATTTTCTGATCTTTCTGGTTTAGGTGGCTTCTCAAATGGTGAGGCGACTAAAGCCAATGGTGCGCAAGCCAAGTTTTATTCTGCCAGAGCCTTTGCGCGCCATACGATTAATCAAGAGGGCGATAAAGTTGCTCTTGAGAATGAAGCTAATCAAATTACTCAGACCGTGAGTAGCAATCGTGTAGTGCTGACTGGTGGTCAGTTCTCCACGCTCGATATTTTTGATGACAGCCGTTATGCCAAAGATCCCCGTGTTCAGTTCATGAACTGGGGCAATATGACCTATCTGGCTTATGACTACGCAGCCGATGCAAGAGGCTATAGCTGGGGCTTGGCGGGTGAGTGGTATCTCGATAACTGGGTCATGCGCGCATCACGTATGCTCGCTCCAAAATCACCGAATGGTCGTGATCTCAATTGGCAAATCTTCAACACCTATGGTGATCAAGTAGAGATTGAGCGCCAACATAACATTGCCGATCTGCCTGGCAAGGTCAGCGTTTTGGGATATCGCAATAAAATGATGTTGGCGAGATTTTCTGACGCAACCAATTTTGTGATCCAAAATAATGCACAGGGTACGCAAGCCATAAATAATGTCCGCAACAATATGCAGTACAAAACTGGTATTGGCCTGCATGGAGAACAAGCCTTAACAAAAGACCTTGGCATTTACGGTCGTGCCTTTACTTCTGATGGTCATACCGAAACGATGTCTTTTACTGAGGCAGATAATTCCATATCTGTGGGCATGGGCATGAACGGCACAAGTTGGAAGCGGCCGCATGACAGTATTGGCATCTCTGTAATGCAAAATGGTTTATCAAACTATCGCCGCTCTTACCTGCAAGCTGGAGGTGTGTCTTATTTCATTGGCGACTACGCTAGGCCAAGTCAGACGATTTCGTACACGCCTGAGCGGATTGGTGAGGTCTATTACAACGCCATCGTCATGAAGAATGTTTTAGCCGGTCTAAACTTTCAGCACATCATCAATCCGGCCTATAACTCTGCCCGCGGGCCAGTTAACATCCTGTCATTCAGAATGCATGCCGAGTTTTAAGGCTTTCATGGCGGCTTAGATTAATTATTTTCTTTATAATCAATAAGTTATAAAACTCCAATAATTCGACTTTCGGAGTTTCTCACCTATAATCTACTAATTCCCTTGTAAACATAGGTAAACCTGTGTTTTGGGCTACAAGAACAGCATTAGTACAGATTTAGAGGTAGCCGATTTGATTCACGGCCAGATAAAAACGAGCGCATTTGTCATTGCTACTGCAATCCCCATTAAACGGGTTGCCTTTTCCGTCGCTTCGCTGTTTTTTGCCTCGTCTGTATTTGCCCAGTTAAATGCTCCGATTCCGGCCAGCGTCACAGTTCAAGTGAATCAATCCAATGATGCTTTATCGGCGCCGCCAGTAGTTAGTAATGAGACCGCTAGCCCTGCAAATGCCACATCGCTATTTGCACCAGTCACTAAGAACGATACCCCTAAGATTTATACCAAGGGTGCACCAATTGGTCCAGTGGATATGGATTTGCGCCAACTGTGGAATGAGCTCAAACTCAATAACCCACAATTATCTTCATTGCGTGAGTCCTATTTATCCGCCAAGGCCACTGTGCCGCAGATTAATGCGCCAACTAACCCTCAAGTGGGTTTGGTATGGTCGGGTATGCCAGCAAGCTCCCCATTTGCATTAGGCGGGGCAAATACACCAACGCCACAGAACCCCAATGGGATTAGTAGCAATAACGCGATCTCGATAGCCCAGCCATTTCAGTTTCCAGGTAAGAAGAGCTTGGCATCCGAAATTGCCAATACCAATGCTGAGGCACTCTTAGCGCAAAGCGAATCGACCTACTTGCAACTGGGCGCTCAGCTATCTACCTTGTATTACACCGCTTTGGCATCGCAAAAGCAGTTACAAGTGCTGAAAGAATCTGTCATGCGTTTGGAGATGATTAAGAACGTAGCCAAAGCGCGCTATGCCAATAATGCCGCTGCTTATGTTGAGTATCTCAATGCGCAAGTAGCGCAAAGCGCAGCCCAAGCGGATCAATTTAATCTCGAGCGTCAATTATCAGTCGCATTAAATAATATCAATACCTTGGTGGGTCGCCATTCGCGAGAAAGACTCGTTTTGCGTGGCGATGTGCGTCGTGCCATGAGCAGCGTGCCAACCTTGCTGGAGTTAGAAGACTATGCCGAAACCAGTCATCCTTCATTAAAGAGTTCAGCACTGCAGCTAGATGCGGCACGTAAAGGTGTTGATCTGGCTAAGAAAGCTTACTTGCCAGATTTTCAGGTGATTGGTTCTTCGTATACGCCACGCGGTCCATTTTCGGCCAACAATGGCGCGATGTTTTATCAGCTAGAGCTCGATCTCGTCATTCCGCTATATTTCTTTACCAAAGAAAAATATGGGGTAGAACAGGCGCAGCGCAATCAAGCGGCTGCAGAGGCAGGTAATATTTCCAATCGTCAACAAATTGTGTTGGCCGTGAATAATGCTTATGCTCTCTATGAGCAAGCTAAGAATCAAACCCAGTTTTTAAAAGAGCGTCAAGTCCCTCAA
>CANGWT010000158.1 GCA_947457745.1 Burkholderiaceae bacterium
AACTGCATCCATGGATAAAGCACGAATGGCATTTGCCATACGAATTTGAAGGTTTGACATCGTAAATTGGGTCTCGAGAAAATTAATTAGCTATATTTCAGTAATGCCTCAATTTTATCTTCCCGGCCCGTGGGAAAACCAAAAGCCGAATACCCTCAGTCCTGAGCTCGCACATCACTTGCGCGTTCGCCGTATTCAAGTTGGCGAATCTTTCCCTATCTTTGATGGAAAAGGTCAGGTTGCCAAAGCCAAACTCCTCTCCCTGAGCAATAAATCCGGGGAAGCAGAACTGAGTGATATTCACCTAGATACCCATCGTGAGAGCCCTTATGCCATTACCTTGGCACAAGGCCTAGCTGGTGGCGATAAGATGGATTGGGTAGTAGAAAAGGCCATAGAGACCGGTGCTCAGGTCATTGCGCCACTGCAATGTGAGCGCTCAGTGATTAAATTGACGCGCTCTAGTGATGCTGAGCGAGCTCAAAAACGCCTTCTCCATTGGGATGGTATTGTTCAGGCAGCCTGCGAGCAATGTGATCGCACGGTCTTGGCCACTGTAGAACCTGTACAAAGTTTTGCAAGTTATCTACAGAAGCCTCATAAAGCCAAACTTAAACTACTTTTAAGCCTTGATACCGATAAAAGCTTGTATTCAGTATTAATAGATAGCCCACCGCAGGATATTATTCTGATGATTGGACCAGAAGGTGGCCACTCCCCCGAGGAGACAGAGGAGGCTCAAGCAGCTGGCTATCAAATCGTTTCATTGGGAGACCGAGTACTTCGTACTGAGACGGCCGGAATTGTCGCGATTACTGCTGTTCACAGTATTTGGGGCTCAGAAATGCAAAATCGCCTCAAATAGAGGCGATTTTTACCAATCAACTGCTTACCAATTACCTAATTACTCAATTGAATCAGTATTAAGCAAAAGAATAAAATACGCGATATGGTGTGCGACGCTCAGACCAGAAGTCCACCGCATCACGGAATACATCCAGCAGAGTCTCACGCGCTTCTTTGTCAAACTTCTGCGTACAAGGCAAACCTTCGAGCACCACTACAAAACCTGGCTGTGGGCCAGACTTATCGACAGTAGTCGTCAAAGCATCCAATAAAGGATCGAAATTCTTCGCCTGTTGCTTAGTGAAGGTATAGGCAATCGCAATCGCTTCTAAAACTTCGCCTTTAGTCATGGCATTTGCACAATTAGCGTAAATGAAATGCTGACCAAGCTCAGTAGCAGCCTCCTGAAGGTCAGGAGTGCGGAAAGCACGAATAGATTGCACGATATTAGGGCGCACACTGCGCAACATTGCCGGCGGTCCGGCATCGCGAACGGCCAAAGCGGCACGCCAAGAAGCTGTCACTTTTTTCCCCGAAACTTGATTTGCTGCATAGGTTTGTAAACGAGATAAACCACCCTCGGCATAGATATTGGCAGCAGATGACTGAGTTTCTAGTCGATCGTTACTATCCCAACTTTCAGCCCGACTGTGTTCTTCAAAGCCTGCTGTAGTGCCGTTTTCAGAGCGATTATTCATGATGGATGCTAGATTACCCTTAACACGCCATCAAATCAAGCCCAATTACAGTACATTTTATATAAACCATTGATTTATATAACAATTATTTATGTTAGTTAATACCAACTAACATAAATAAAGGCCCATCTCTGGGTCTTAGGCCGCCCCTCTAGCATTGCTTGCCGCTTCAACTACCGCCAAGGTAGTCAAATTGACGATACGGCGCACTGTAGCTGCTGGCGTCAAAATGTGGATTGGCTTCGCAACCCCTAAAAGCAATGGTCCGATTGCGATACCGTTACCAGCAGCAGTCTTTAATAAGTTGTAAGAAATGTTGGCGGCATCAATATTTGGCAGAACCAATAAATTGGCACTGCCTTTTAATGGTGATGAGGTAACCGCACCAGCGCGAATAGTTTCATCCAAGGCGCTATCACCATGCATCTCGCCATCTACTTCAAGGCTAGGTTCTGCTTTTTGAATCAAAGCCAGTACGTCACGCATTTTGACTGCGGATGGAGCACTACTAGAACCAAAGTTGGAATGGGACAAGAGTGCTACCTTAGGCGCTATGCCTAATTTACGCATTTCGTTTGCAGCCATCAGTGTGAGCTCAGCCAATTGCTCCGCGGTTGGATCGATATTCACATGGGTATCAACCAAGAAGACTTGGCGACCTGGCAGAATCAATCCAGACATAGCGCCATAAACATTAGCACCCAGCTCTTGACCTACAACCTCGTCGATGTACTTCAAATGGGTTGCTAAGTTACCAACGGTTCCACAGATCATGCCATCAGCCATACCTTTGCTAATCATGATGGATCCGATCAAACTATTGCGACGACGCATTTCTAACTTAGCAAAAGATTCTGTAACTCCTTTACGCTCAGTCAAAGCTAAATAGGTTTGCCAGAAATCACGGAAGCGTGGATCATTCTCTGGGTTCACGATCTCAAAGTCTACGCCCGCTTTAATGCGTAATCCAAACTTGTCAATACGGTGCTCGATTACCGCAGGGCGACCGATCAAAATTGGTGTTGCCAAATGCTCATCAATCATGATTTGTACTGCACGCAATACGCGCTCATCTTCACCTTCAGCAAATACAATACGTTTTTGAGCGGCAGGCACTCCCTTAGCAATACTAAATAATGGCTTCATCAAAGTACCGGAGTGGTACACAAATTGTTGCAACTGATTGCGGTAAGCATCGAAGTCTTTAATTGGACGCAGAGCAACACCATCCTCCATTGCCGCTTTAGCAACAGCGGGTGCGATGACGGTAATCAGACGTGGGTCAAACGGTTTTGGAATTAAGTACTCCGGACCAAAAGACAGGTTCTCAATACCGTATACCGAGGTCACTATTTCACTCTGCTCAGCTCGTGCCAACTCTGCCACAGCCTTAACTGCAGCGACTTCCATGCCACGCGTGATGGTGGTAGCACCAACGTCTAATGCACCACGGAAGATAAATGGAAAGCACAACACGTTATTCACTTGATTTGGGTAATCAGTACGACCCGTTGCCATCACTGCGTCAGGACGAACTTCTTTTACCTCCTCAGGCAGAATCTCAGGAGTAGGATTTGCTAAGGCATAGATCAATGGCTTATCAGCCATCTTCTTCACCATCGATTGCTTCAGAACACCGCCAGCTGAAAGGCCTAAAAAAATATCAGCGCTTTCAATCACTTGATCTAGGGTGCGTAAATCAGTCTCCTGACAGAACGGCTCCTTTTGCGGATCCATTAATTCTTGACGACCTTTGTATGCAACACCAACTAAGTCAGTAACCCAAATATTCTTGCGTGGGATACCAAGGTCAACTAATAAATCCAAACAAGCTAATGCAGCAGCACCAGCACCAGAGGTAACTAATTTCACATTAGCAACATCCTTGCCGACTACTTTTAAGCCATTCAGAATCGCAGCAGCAACCACAATCGCAGTCCCATGTTGATCATCATGAAAGACTGGAATCTTCATACGCGCTCGCAACTTGCGCTCGACAATAAAACAATCTGGTGCTTTGATGTCTTCTAAATTGATACCGCCAAAAGTGGGTTCAAGCGCCGCAATGATTTCAACCAATTTTTCTGGATCGTTTTCATTCACTTCAATATCAAAAACATCAATGCCAGCAAATTTCTTGAAAAGAACTGCTTTACCTTCCATCACTGGCTTACTAGCCAATGGTCCAATGTTTCCCAGGCCCAATACTGCAGTACCGTTGGTTATCACACCAACTAAATTACCTCGGGCTGTGTATTTGAAGGCATTAGCGGGATCTTTAACAATTTCCTCGCAAGGCGCAGCAACGCCAGGCGTATAAGC
>CANGWT010000159.1 GCA_947457745.1 Burkholderiaceae bacterium
GATTCTGGAAAGGGCATCAGCAACAGGCCTTCCCACGGTATCCGCTACGCCGCCCGGTGGAAATGGTACGACCATATTGATAGATTTTGTGGGCCATGATTCAGATGTTTGTGCAAATACTGAAGTGAAGAGCAAACAGCTAGCTAAGCAAATCAGTTGGCGGCTAATATTCATTTCTACCTCTTCATGTTAGTTATATGGTTATTATTTATCCTACTATAAGTTTGATTTAGTTAAATAAACAAGGGGCTCCTAGAGACAAACCCCAAATGGAGAAAAAATATGAAATATGCAGCCTTTTCTTTGATTAGCGAACCTAGCAAAACACGGGTTGGATCGATTTCAGCCGACGGTACAAAAGTTGAAGAATTTGATCTTGGAGTGGACGTTAGTGAAGATGGCATCGTCGCTCTTTTGCGCGCTGATTTAAAGGGTCAATTACCAAGACCTATAGCTACATATGCATTTAGCGATATTCGACTACTTGCCCCAGTTCCTAGACCACGTAGAAATATTTTTTGCGTTGGGAAAAATTACCATGAGCATGCCAAAGAATTTTCCAATAGCGGTTTTGATAGCAGTGCAAAACCAGGGGAAGATATCCCTAGTCACGCTATATTCTTTACCAAACCACCAGAATCCGTAACTGGTCCCAACACGAATGTCATCATTCCTACTGCCGTATCCAAAGCCATTGATTACGAGGCCGAGCTAACCATTGTGATTGGTAAGGGTGGCAAAGGTATCAGCGAAGCAGATGCAATGAACCATGTTTGGGGTTATACCGCCATTAATGATGTTACTGCTCGCGACTGGCAACAACGTCATAAACAGTGGTTTCTGGGAAAAAGTTTTGATACCTTCTGCCCCATGGGCCCCTGGGTTGTGACAGCAGATCAAATAGATGCAAATGATATATCCGTTAAATGCTGGGTCAATGGAGAATTGCGACAAAATTCCAATACCAAGGATTTGATTTTTGATATCCCCAATATGATTGCCACAGTTTCAGCTGGCATCACGCTGTATCCAGGCGATCTCATTGCCACAGGTACTCCAGTAGGAGTTGGCATTGGATTTAAACCGCCAAAGTATTTAGTAAACGGCGATGTGGTTGTGGTTGAAATGGGTGGTATTGGAAAACTAGAAAATACGTTTATTGCTGAGTAAGCAATTTAGCTCTAGTGGTTCCTATCGAAGCTGGCACTAATAAAACTAGTCTGAGGGATTGAACTCGGTATTGCACCAAGCTCAATCCCTTCAGTTTTTTCCTGGCTAGATCATCCAGACTTCAGGAGTATCAAATTTCTTCAACCGGTGCTACATCGGCTTTTGGCCGCTTACCTGGAACTACTGGAGCATCAAACTCAAGTTGAACGTTGCCATCAGCATCAATGTCAACATCCACATGACCACCCTGCGCCAATTTACCGAAGAGTAATTCATCGGCAAGTGCTTTGCGCACCGTATCTTGAATGATTCGCTGCATTGGTCTTGCGCCCATGAGCGGGTCAAAACCATGTTTAGCTAGATGGGCACGCAATGCTGGACTAAATGTAGCGTCCACCTTCTTCTCATGAAGTTGCTCCTCTAACTGCATCAAGAACTTATCTACCACACGCATGATGATGATCTCATCAAGTGCCTTGAAGGAAACAATCGCATCTAAACGATTACGGAATTCTGGCGTGAAGAACTTCTTAATATCCGCCATCTCATCACCAGATTCACGCGCATTAGTAAAGCCGATAGTCGACTTCTGCATTGCTTCAGCACCAGCATTGGTTGTCATAATGATGATGACATTACGGAAATCGGTCTTACGACCATTGTTGTCAGTGAGGGTGCCATGATCCATGACCTGCAAAAGGATATTAAAAATATCCGGATGTGCTTTTTCAACCTCGTCAAGCAAAAGAACGCAGTGCGGTTTCTTATTAACAGCCTCAGTGAGTAAGCCACCTTGATCAAAGCCTACATATCCTGGAGGCGCACCAATTAAACGGCTGACCGCATGACGCTCCATATATTCAGACATATCAAAGCGGAGAAGTTCTATACCCAAGATATAAGCAAGTTGCTTCGCTACCTCTGTCTTACCTACACCAGTTGGGCCCGAGAATAAGAATGATCCAATTGGCCTATCAATTTTGCCAAGACCAGCACGCGTCATCTTGATGGCGCTGGCCAGGGCCTCAATGGCAGGATCTTGACCAAACACCACGCTCTTGATATCCCGATCTAATGTTTGCAACTTACTACGATCATCTACCGTGACAGACTGAGGTGGTATACGAGCGATCTTCGCGACGATCTCTTCAATCTCCGGGCGACCAATAGTTTTCTTCTGCTTGGACTTCGGCAGAATGCGTTGTGCTGCACCTGCCTCATCAATCACATCAATTGCTTTGTCTGGCAAATGGCGATCATTGATATAACGTGAAGACAATTCAGCTGCAGCTACTAAGGCTGCGGAGGCATACTTAACACCGTGGTGCTCTTCAAAACGTGACTTCAGACCACGCAAGATTTGTACGGTCTGATCGACAGTTGGCTCAACTACATCCACCTTCTGGAAGCGACGCGACAGGGCCGCATCTTTTTCGAAAATGCCTCGGTACTCAGTAAAGGTAGTTGCACCGATACACTTGAGCTGACCATTCGATAGCGCCGGCTTTAGTAAATTGCTCGCATCCAATGTGCCGCCCGATGCAGCACCCGCACCAATTAAGGTGTGAATCTCATCAATAAATAAAACACCATGGGCGCTATCTTTTAGAGATTTAAGAACACTCTTTAAGCGTTGCTCAAAATCTCCACGGTATTTAGTGCCCGCTAATAAAGCACCCATATCTAATGAATAGACAGTGGCATCCGCCAAAATCTCAGGGACATCGCCCTTCACAATTCTCCAGGCTAAGCCTTCGGCAATCGCGGTCTTACCCACGCCCGCCTCACCTACCAATAGCGGATTATTTTTACGACGACGGCACAACACCTGAATCACGCGCTCGACTTCACTATCGCGGCCAATTAGTGGATCAATCTTGCCTTGCTTAGCCAGCACATTGAGGTTCTGGGTATATTGCTCCAATGGGCTCTCTTTGCCGCCAGACGATGCATCCTCGGTCTCTTGGGTAGCTTCAGCAGGCTTGGCACTCTCAACTTGATCTTTACGTACACCGTGGCTAATAAAGTTCACTACATCCAAACGAGTGACGCCTTGCTGCTGCAAGAAATACACCGCATGAGAATCTTTTTCACCAAAGATAGCTACGAGAACATTTGCCCCGGTAACTTCTTTCTTCCCATTTGAAGTGGATTGCACATGCATGATGGCGCGTTGGATCACGCGCTGAAAACCCAGAGTTGGCTGGGTATCAACTTCATCGTTACCCGGGACCACAGGCGTATTGTCGTTAATAAAATTTTTGAGCTGGGCACGAAGCTCAGCAATATTGACAGCACAGGCTTTTAAAACCTCCACTGCGGTCGCATTGTCAAGTAAGGCGGCAAGCAAATGCTCCACCGTAATAAATTCATGTCTTGAAGCTCGCGCATCAACAAACGCCATGTGCAAACTTACTTCTAATTCCTGGGCAATCATGCTTCCTCCATAGTGCACTGTAGTGGGTGACCCGCTTCGCGGGAGAGCTCGATAACTTGATGCACTTTTGTTGCTGCAACATCACGTGTAAATAAACCGCAAATACCTTTACCAACCAAATGAACCTGCAACATGATCCGTGTAGCCGTCTCATGATCCTTATTAAAATACTCCTGAATGACCATCACCACAAATTCCATTGGCGTGTAATCGTCATTTAATAGTAAAACTTTATACATCGAAGGCGACTTTA
>CANGWT010000160.1 GCA_947457745.1 Burkholderiaceae bacterium
AAACGCCCCTAGCCTTGCAAGAAGCCAAGAAGAATGTCCAAGCACCTCTTTGCTTAAAGAGGCTGTAATTACCCATCAAAAACTTATCGGTCTCAAAGGCGCCAAACTCTTTGAGTAGAACGTCATAATGTTTTTTAAGATCGGCAGATAAATCTCCCCACCAGTCTTGCATGCATTCTTCTTGCAAACGCTTAGCATCTTCACGAAGATTAAATCCAGGCTGGACTTCTGCTGAGATTGGCGCCGCTCCGAGAAGCCTTCCAAACCATCCGTGGAAGGTGTCAATCACAATCGATTGGGGGCTCATCAGTACTTTGAGGTAAAGCACTCTTGCTTGCGGTAATAACTGCTTTGCTTGTGCATCATCTAAACCTCTGATGGTGAGCTCTTGCAGGAGTTGCTCATCCGTCATTTGAGAAAACTGTTCCAACAATCCGTATAGGCGGTCACGCATTTCTTGTGCGGCTTTACGGGTAAAAGTCAGCGCCAGGATCTCTTGGGGCTTGGCGCCAGCTAGCAATAAGCGCACCATGCGCGCAACCAGGAGCCAAGTCTTGCCGCTGCCCGCACAAGCAGAAACAATCACTGAGTTGTTGGGGTTGCAGGCTACGGGGTAATCAAAGGTATCTTTCACCACATCCCCTTTCTACAAATGCCCCTAGCTTCGCAATACTGGCAAACGCTATCTGGCGCGAAAGCTTTCATGGGCTTGCGCGCCCATAGGACTTGTAGATCTTCATGCAGCTGCTCTGAAAATTGCTCCATCATCTCAGCCATATTTTCAACCGGATGTGTTCTGATAATCCTGTCATCAGCTTTCTTGAGATCTGCCTTTAGTGAAACCCACTCAGCCTGCTCAATAGTTCGCCCAGGAAGATGCGCAGCAATGGCATTCTCATTTACAGCGCGGGAATAGATTAATAGCTGAGGGTCATCTAAAAGACGCTCTGCCCGCTTTTTGATTTTGGTGATACCTTGGCTCTTGTAATCAATGACTGCTGCGGTATTGGAATGATTGGTGTTTACATCAAAGCGGTCAGCACGCCCCGCAATCTCAATCTCCCTCTCGATACCATCAGAGTCGGTCAAGGTAAGGATGAAGCCGACTGCTAGCTCGGCATCGTGATATTGCCAACCCTCTGCCTCACGCTTGAGTTGCCAATCTACAAAGCTAGGGATCTGCTTTTGCCAATCACGTAAAGTTCCAGTGACCCTAGCATCACCCTGAATCAAGCGCTCAAACTCTTTTTCTGAATATTTTGTGAGCTGCTCTTGCATCCACAAACGACGAGCATCTTCGCCCTGATGAATACTTGAATGGGATTTTTGCTCTTCTGTTTTTAATGCTTGGAAAAAGTTTTTTAATAAAGCATGTAAAACCTGCCCTGCCAATGAGGCATCAAAGCCTTCCTCAAATTCTTTTGCCTTACGCAATCCTAAGATGCTGCGGACATAGTAGCGATAAGGACAATCTCTTAAAGCCTTATATGCACTAGGGGACATGCTCATAGGCAAAGCAATCTCTGGATTAACCGAAGTGACTGCCTCCCGCAAAGGACGAGAGTGATTTGCATACGTATCAGGTTTAGCTTCTAATATTGGCCAATCTGGAAGCTGTGTACGTAGACGGCTAATCCAAGCGGATGGTCGAAGTGGTTCACCACTTTTGCTCTTGCTTTGCCAAAGCAAATCCACCTGAGGACAAGAGACCAGCAGTTGCGATAAGTCTCTGGCTTGCTGAATGTATTGCGCTGTAATGGTGGAGGCTTTTAATAAACGATTGAGCGCATCCGAGAAAAATAATGGCGGCTCAGAAAACGCTGGCAATTGCTGCTCATCACAACCTACCAAGACAACAGCATCAAATTCACGCAAACGTGTTGAGCTCAGAGGCAAAATGCTCAGAGTTGCTTCCGCTTGTTGCCCCACCTCTTGATACGAGGCCTCTTCAATGACTGTCTTGAGTAAACTCAGCCATTCCGGCAAACGCATGCTAACTTGTCGATAAGCTCCCGCGCCTAGATCAAAGGTCTTGAGCACTTCAAGCAACTGTTTGCCGGCAGGGTCTTTTTCAAATTCTTGTGTCATACCCATCGCTTGTAGATTGGTATTGAGAAGCGCATAAGCATTTTGACAATCGAGCTTGAGCTCCAACCACTGGGCATGATGCCGTTGCAAGAAAGTAAGTAGCTCTAAGAGTGATTCATAAGGCACACTACCGTGCAATGATGAATAAGCGTTGGCTCGCTCAATGGCCATCCGAAAGGTTTCCCAAGCAGACTTTGCTTGGCTTGCAATCAAAATATCCTCAAGCTGCGCAATCAGGCTGACACAAGCCTGTGGCGACTTTTGTAAGGTATGCGCAATATCAAAAAATGGATTTTGTAAAAACTCGAGCAAGGCACTTGCACTCGGTCCTTCCTTTGGTGAACGAATTAACTCTAACCAACTATTGAGCGAGGCAGCGGCGCGAGTGGTTGACAGCTTCCAACCGGTTTCATCTCGTATACGCAAACTAGGACCAAAGCGGGACAACAAGGCACGCGCCCTTCTTGCAGCCAAACGATCTTGTGCAACCAGGGCAATATTGGTCTTGCCAGTAATTAAGTGCGCCTCAATTGATTTAGCTGCTGCCCAAGCTAGCTCTTCAAAGCGTCTAGCTGCTAGCAACTTCCATCCATCATGAAAGCTTGCTTGAACATTGCGATCAATCAGAATCTGCTGTTCGCTATCTACCGGTTTGAGTTGACCCTCAGCATTTTGACCGCTTAAGGCTTCAGACCACAGCGCTACTGAATGCCAATCCATCCCAATATTGACTACGGGTGCAAATTGCGAATACTCCTGTAAATATTCGGAGATCGTCTCTTGATCGATTGGCTTGGGATCGGCAGTCTCTACCCAAATCAAAGGCCTTGCGAGAGCTTGATTGGTGTTGGCTGCTTGTAGATGGGCAGCCAAGGCGATATGTTTACGCATCACAGGATCACCAGGACTGCTGAGATAACGCCAGAAGGCTAATAAAACTGTGGATTCTTGATCAACGACCTTACGAGACAAACCAACATAGGCCTTAGCGATTGCTTGATCTAAAAGTGTTTCCACTTTTTTTACCCATAACTCTGCATCGAGGGTTTGGTTTTGCACTAAGGCATTAATCTCACCTTGCATTAGTGGCACGACTGCCTCCGACAAAGAATCGCATGCATCGATCACTGCCTGTGCTAATCCCCATGCACCCGCCTCATTCTCAGCCTTGAACCAGCTTTGCAATGTTTTATGTTTGCGCAGATTGATATAAACGGACAACCAACGCTCTAAATCAGTTTGTTTTTTTGGGAACTTCCATGCGCCAGGCGCCGCTTCTAGCCAGTCGTTAAAACTCATGACTTGGGGTAGGAAGGCAATATAGTTCGGTTGATTCTTGGGTCGATACTTCTCTAAAGCGGTTCTCACCCCCATCAGTGGGCCCGCCGTACTCAGCACCACTAAGGGGCGTTGGTTGGTTTGCTCGGCACAACTCCAAATACCCTCAGCGAGCGATTTCAGAGCGCCGGCATTGGGCGCTATCGTCCAGGTATGCGGCTGCTTTTGCTCGTTTAGGGTCGGAAATGGGTGCGGCATTGAGGATAGTTCTGGGGCTGGTATGAGTACGATTTCTAGAATTTAGGCAGAAAGTGTGGCTTATTGCTAATATAAGCCTTGTATCGCAATATCTAAATAAAACTAAATAAGACTAATTAAGGAATTTTCATGAGTGCCGGCATCAAATATGTAACTGACGCTTCTTTCGAGCAAGACGTTCTCAAGTCCGATAAACCTGTTCTCCTGGACTTCTGGGCTGAGTG
>CANGWT010000161.1 GCA_947457745.1 Burkholderiaceae bacterium
ATCTTGGTAACCATGGTTTATGGCCCAATTGCAGCGATGTTGGTTGAGATGTTCCCAACCCGTATTCGCTACACCTCGATGTCCTTGCCATATCACATTGGTAACGGTTGGTTCGGTGGCTTGATGCCAACAATCGCCTTTGCCTTGGTAGCGCAAAACGGTAATATTTACTACGGTCTCTGGTACCCAATCATCATCGCTACGGTGACATTGGTAATCGGTACACTGTTTATTAAAGAAACTAAAGACGTAGATATCTACGCTAAAGACTAAGTTTTATTAGTCTGTTCCAAAAACTAAACCCGACCGCTTTGTGGTCGGGTTTTTTTATTGCCCAAAATGAATCACAGTGATTAATCCCAAAGATCTTTTTGATTACCTCGATTAAAGAGAGCTTGATTCTGATCCGCAATGGATGTCAGTCTTTGACCTGGCAGGACTGTAATTTCAGCACCAGCTGCGAGAACGCCGTTTTGATTCACGCGTAGATACCATCCACTAAAGCCCGATTGCAACATCGCTTTGGCAGCGCCCTTATATTTCATTTTGGCGTTGAACTTAAAGCAGGGTTCGCGTAGCTTGACTACAGTAAATTGAAGGTCGCCAATTTGTATTTGATCTCCAACAAATATCTCAGTTTCTAGTAAGCCCTCAATCGTGAAGTTTTCACCCAAAGCACCTAGGGGGAGATTGACTGATTTTTTGGTTTCGCGGGAAAGTAGTTCGTTCCAAAAAGCATAGTGCTCCATTGGATAGACATAAATCGCTTTTTCAATACCGCCATGCACTGATAGATCGGCTTGCTCATCGCCTGCAACACCAAGTCGAGTAATTTCTATAGAGGCAGGGGAGGCGAGATTGCTGACAGATTTTTTTTCGATAGCCGAGGCTACGGTGGAGTAATTTGGGTGATGAGACCCAAAGAGTGGCATCACTTTGCCGGTGGATATGGAGAGTAGTCGCATAAGTGTCGTTGGCTGATAAGATGAAATGAACTCAGAAAGTAAATGATGCCTTTGTACAGATTATTCATAGTAGCAATTCTTTGGGTGTTTACTAGCCAGATAGCATTCGCTAAGTGGGATGAGGAGCGGGATGTCACCACTAATGGCAAAGATGAATTGGTCTACTATTACAAAACAAACGACCTGGGGCAAAAGCTGGTCTTAGATAAGTACGTCAAGCGCCTGATTTTTGTTCAACCTGACCGCCTTTATAAGCGCACTATTCGGCTGATTAAAGTAGACGGGCAATCTATTGAGGTGATGAGCGACCCTTTTTCGCGCTTCCCAGAGCAAACGGCTATCACTTTTGAAAACAAAGATGAGGTCTTAAAGAAACTCTTTTTAGCCAAGAAAATTGAAGTTTTTGTTCGCTATAACCGAGATGAGGCGGTGAGCGCCTTTCAGATTAAGTAAAACTACATCTCCTTGTTAATGGTAATTGTGCTGGGGGTTTTCCTGATGTATATATTTGGTAATGGGATTACGATAACTAATCTTTTTAAAGGGGTTATGTATGTCAAATCAAGAAAATGATCTTCTGAGTCGACGTAATGCAATTAAGTTTGGTGTTGCATCGCTCTCCACGGCGGGCATGGTTGCCGGTGCTCAGGCTCGCAAATCAGTTGACTTAATCCAGACTCCTTTTGTGGTCGCGCAAACGCTGATACCCATTGCGGGAAGTGATGCTGAATTTCCTGTACGTCGTGTTTACTGTATCGGTAGAAACTATGCAGCCCATGCACGCGAGATGGGCTCTGATCCTACTCGGGAGCCGCCATTCTTTTTTCAGAAGCCAACAGATGCCATTCAGTTCGTAGCGCCAAATAAGCTAGTCGATCATCCTTATCCATCGCTTACTAAAAACTATCACTATGAGGTTGAGTTGGTTGCGGCCCTCAACAAAGGCGGCAAAAATATTCCTGTAGAGAAGGCGCTGGATCATGTGTTTGGGTACGCCTTGGGTTTAGATATGACGCGTCGTGATTTACAGCGATTTATGGGTGACCAAAAAAAGCCTTGGGAAATTGGTAAATCTTTTGACTACTCAGCCCCTATTGGACCGATTTTCCGAGTGAGTCAGGTGGGTCACTTTACTAAAGGCGCCATTTCACTTTCTGTAAACGGTGTTGTGAAACAGAAGGCCAATTTAGATCAAATGATTTGGTCGGTCGCAGAGCAAATTGCCAAGCTATCCGAGGCGAATGAGTTATTTCCTGGTGACATTATTTATTCTGGCACCCCTGAAAATGTTGGTCCAGTGATTCGTGGCGACGTCATTCGATGCACTATCGATAATTTGCCGGATTTAAGTATTAAGATCGTTTGATGGCCTGGCTTTATGGGGTCAAAGTGGATAAATTGAGCATTTTGATCAAATAAGCTAGAATCTCACCTTCGGCGATTTAGCTCAGTTGGTTAGAGCGATGGAATCATAATCCACAGGTCCGGGGTTCGAATCCCTGAATCGCCACCATATCAAGAGGCCATTGCCCACCGGCAGTGGCCTTTTTCTTAGGTAATTTTGCTTGGAGCTGATCGATGGCTAAATTTTGGAATTTTGTGCTTTTCCAAATCGGTTGGTTTGCTTGCATTATTGGCGCGGCCAATGAGCAGGTTTTATGGCCTGTTATTGGCACTCTCTTGTACCTTGCGATACATATTTGGCGCTCGGAGCGCTCAAATCTAGAACTAAAGTTAATATTCAAGGCGCTTATATTTGGAGTGAGCGCTGACACACTTATAGCCAATTTAGGCTTTTTGTACTTTAAAGATGCCTGGCCTAGCGCCTACTTATCCCCATTTTGGATGTGGACCCTGTGGGCATTGGTAGCCAGCACTATTAACGGATCTTTATCCTGGTTACGCGGCAGGCCATGGTTGGGGGCCGTCTTAGGGGCAATAGCGGGTCCGATGTCCTATGAGGCTGGCATTCGTATGGGTGCGGGTTCATGGGGGCCCAATGGACAACTAGGGGGCCTAATCCTCTTGGCAATCGTATGGGGTGTTGCTATGCCACTATTTTTCCATTGGCATAGCCGTCATCTCAGTACAAGCCTAATTCAAAATCAGTAAATTCTTTTTAAAAGGCACTTGCAAATAGTACTGTTTTTATATACAGTAAGTTGCATGTTGACAAAAAACACAAAAAACTCAAAAAACAGCCTAACCAAAAGTGAAAAGGGATTAAACATGGCCTTGGACGATAAGAGAAAATCAGCCTCATCCGAATTTGACGGTATGAGCGGAGACAAGCAAAAAGCATTGACTGCAGCTTTAGCTCAAATTGAGAAGCAATTTGGCAAGGGCTCAATCATGAGATTGGGCGATGCAGAGATTCATCAAGATATACAGGTAGTTTCTAGCGGTTCATTGGGTTTAGATATTGCACTTGGAGTGGGTGGTTTGGCGCGTGGGCGCGTCATTGAGATTTACGGCCCAGAATCTTCTGGTAAGACCACGCTGACTTTGCATGCGATTGCAGAGATGCAAAAGATTGGCGGAACTTGCGCCTTCATCGATGCCGAGCATGCTTTAGATGTTCAGTACGCCTCACGCTTAGGTGTAGATGTCAATAATCTGTTGATCTCTCAGCCGGATACTGGCGAGCAAGCATTGGAAATTGCAGATGCCTTAGTGCGTTCAGGCTCGATCGATTTAATCGTTATTGACTCTGTAGCAGCATTGGTTCCAAGGGCTGAGATCGAGGGTGATATGGGTGACTCATTACCTGGCCTCCAAGCCCGTCTGATGAGCCAAGCTTTGCGTAAGTTGACTGGTGCGATCAAGCGTACCAATACAACCGTTATCTTTATTA
>CANGWT010000162.1 GCA_947457745.1 Burkholderiaceae bacterium
ATAGTCATAATGGCTTTATTGGCGATTGTTCCTTTCCAGGGATTCGTCTACGACCTTTTCATGATGAAGATATTTTGTTTTGCTATCTTGGCCGCCTCGTTAAATCTCTTACTAGGCTTTGCCGGCCTGCTTTCTTTTGGTCACGCTGCATTTTTTGGCACAGGCGCGTACATTACCGCCCATGTTATGAAGGAGTGGGGCGTACCTCCGGAGTTTGGCTTGTTTTGTGGGGTACTTTGCGCAACGGTGTTGGGTTACATCTTTGGTAGCCTAGCAATTCGGCGGCAAGGTATTTACTTTGCGATGATTACTCTGGCTCTCGCACAAGTTGTTTTTTTCGCAGCAACTCAACTGCCGTTTACAAACGGGGAAGATGGTATTCAGGGCGTTCCTCGAGGCATGTTCTTGGGCTTAATTGACTTATCAAAATCCACCAATATGTATTACTTTTCCTTGGCTGTTTTCATTTTGGCTTTTTTAATGATCAAGCGGATTGTGGGCTCGCCATTTGGTCAGGTTATGAAAGCTATACGTGAAAATGAGCCGCGCGCTATTTCTTTGGGTTATGACGTTAATCGTTATAAATTAGTGGCTTTTACTTTATCTGCGGGGCTAGCAGGTTTAGGTGGGGGTTTAAAAAGCCTAGTTTTACAACTGGCCTCGCTCTCGGATGTGTTTTGGCACACCTCTGGAGAAGCGGTCTTGATGACAATTTTGGGTGGAATTGGTACGCTTTGGGGCCCAATCATAGGGGCTGCCATAGTTGTTAACCTGCAAAACTACTTAGCCAATCTGGGTGGTTGGAGCACCATTATTACCGGCGTCATTTTTGTGGTCTGTGTCCTCGCCTTTAGGCGCGGGGTTGTTGGCGAGATTATTGCCCTCTATCAAAAATCCCAAAATAAAAACTAATTGGTTCCGCGGGGGGTTGGGGTTATGCTGCGATATTGTGTGATTGCAGCCCTGCTTGCTTCATCCAAAACATCCAAAGGCGTTCTTTGAGAGCCTTGGATAATCATCAGCGCATAGGGTTTTGCAAGTGCGGAGGCCTCTGGACACAGACGCAACTCTTCTCCCCCCGCGGGTGACTGGCTTCGCCAATAATTAATTGCGGCCTCTAGCTCTTGAATGGTTAGGTACAACATAGCAGGCTAAGTGGCTTATTTGTCTTTGGGGGCAAGCATGGTGCCACGACACTTCTTGGCACCACAACGACACTCATAATCTTTTTTTAATTGCTTGGTAATGCGGCCATCAACCCCAAGGGAGTAGTCATAAAAAAGCTCTTCTCCCACCTTAAGATCGCGTTTGGCATAGACGAAAACACGAGGGCTGCCATTAAAGCTATCCTCACGAGTTTCACAACTAGGCCTACACGAGTGATTAATCCAGCGAGCCGCATTGCCGCCATATTTAGCATCAATACAGCGGCCATCTTCTAGTGAGAAATAAAAAGTATGGTTCGGATCTTTTGGGTCATGTGGATGGCGCTTCTCTGCCAACTTCCAACTAATACGCTCACCCTTGTATTCGATAATCGCATCGCCTTTTTTTATTGGCTTCGCAACAAAAACGCCCTTCCCATGAATGGATGAAGACTTTACAACAATGCGGGAGCGATCAATTTTTGGCGCCACCAATTTCTTTTTGCTCATATGAAACTACACATCAAGGTTGCGAGCAATTAGGGCGTTCTTTTCTATAAATGCCCGGCGTGGCTCTACATCATCACCCATCAAAGTAGTAAAAACTTGATCTGCAGTAATTGCATCTTCAATTTTTACTTGAAGCAAGGTGCGTGATCCGGCATCCATGGTGGTTTCCCAAAGCTGTGAGGGATTCATCTCGCCAAGGCCTTTATAGCGCTGACGACTCAGAGAGCGCTCAGCCTCAGAAAGCAACCACGCAAAGGCAGCCCTAAAGTTTTGAATGGATTGTTCTTTTGGATTTTTATCTGGGTCGCCGCGGCGAACCTTCGATCCCGGCAACACCTTGCCAGAAAGAACGGCAGCAGCGTTTGATAGGCTTTGATAATCATCGCCATGAACAAAGTCAGAGTTAATAGCAGACAGCCTTAGGTTGCCATGAATGCGGCGTGACAACAAAAGCTTGAAACGATCCGTGCGCTCTTCTTTTTGCACAACAATTTCTGGGGGTAATACCAAAGGATTTAGGGGGTCAGTTAGCGCAGCCCTCAGGCGATCTGCTGAGTCCTGGGCCGATTTTTCTGTATCTAAATTTAATTGGGTGCCTGAAGCAATCGCACGTAAGGCGTCCTCATCAATAGTTCGAGACAGGCGATCAACAATTGACTGAATCACTTGATAGTGTTTCGCCAACTCATCAAGCGCCGGCCCTTCAATAATTTCCCCTGCAGGTGTTTGGAGTGATGCTGACTCTAGGGCGATTTTTAACAAGAGCTGATTGAGCTCGGCATCGTCTTTAATATAACGCTCGTTCTTACCAAACTTCACTTTATACAGAGGTGGTTGAGCAATATAAATATGGCCGCGCTCAATCAACTCGGGCATTTGCCTGTAGAAAAAAGTGAGTAGTAGAGTGCGGATGTGGCTGCCATCCACGTCCGCATCGGTCATAATGATGATGCGGTGGTAACGCAGCTTGTCCGCCTTATATTCTTCGGCGCCAATACCGGTTCCAAGAACAGTAATCAAGGTAACCACCTCTTGGCTCGCCAACATTTTATCGAAGCGCGCCTTCTCAACGTTCAAAATTTTTCCCTTAAGGGGAAGAATGGCTTGGAAGCGCCGATCTCGTCCTTGCTTAGCGGAGCCTCCCGCGGAGTCTCCCTCGACAATAAACAATTCCGACTTGGTGGGATCCTTTTCTTGGCAATCTGCCAACTTTCCAGGAAGGCCGAGGCCATCTAGCACGCCTTTTCGGCGAGTCATATCGCGGGCCTTGCGTGCCGCCTCTCGCGCTCGCGCAGCATCAACAATTTTTCCGCACAAGATTTTTGCGTCTGTTGGCCGCTCTTGAAGGTAGGCGCTCAACGCCTCTGCAACAATCTCTTCTACAGGGCCACGAACCTCGCTGGAGACTAGCTTGTCTTTTGTTTGGCTTGAGAATTTCGGCTCGGGAACCTTGACTGATAAAACGCAAGCAAGGCCTTCGCGCATATCGTCGCCAGAAATTTCTACTTTTGCTTTTTTGGCGACCTCATGCTCATCAATATATTTATTAATAACGCGCGTCATTGCAGCGCGTAGGCCGGTTAAATGGGTGCCGCCATCGCGTTGAGGAATGTTGTTGGTGAAACAAAGAACTTGCTCACTAAAGCTATCATTCCACTGCATTGATACTTCTGCGGTGATGTTGCCGCCAAGATCTGATGGACGGATGCCCTCTGCATAAAAAATGTTGGGGTGCAAAACATTTTTGGTTTGATTGATGTACTCAACAAAGCCTTTGACGCCGCCAGAGAACGCAAAGTCCTCTTCCTGACCGGAGCGCTGATCAATTAACTTAATGTGAACGCCGTTGTTTAAAAATGATAGTTCACGAATTCGCTTTACTAAAATCTCATAGTGAAACTCTACAACCCCGAAGACGGTTTCGTCTGCCAAGAAGTGAACTTCCGTGCCGGATCGGGTTGTGTCCCCAATAACTGTGATTGGCGAGGTAGCAACCCCACCCTCCTCTTCGATATTGCGATTTTGGATGGCACCTCGCGCAAACTCCATGTAGTGGGTTTTGCCATCACGGCGAATGGTGAGTTTTAACCATTTCGAAAGTGCATTTACACAACTAACACCAACGCCATGCAGCCCGCCAGACACTTTATAGC
>CANGWT010000163.1 GCA_947457745.1 Burkholderiaceae bacterium
ATCAAGAATCTAGCCATAAAAATTCCTTAAGCCCTTAATTTATATAGATATTTATACAAAATTTATGGTTAGAATGGTGATATGCAAACAAAACGGTATTTTTTAAATTTAGGGCTTGAGGCAATAAAACCCAATGAGTCTGGCTGTTGCAGCTATCAAGCAGCTATCAATAGACCTCCATATGGCTATATCGCTCAATAATCGGCTTAGCACCCAGGTCAGCCTGACGCCGCAATTGCAGCAGGCAATTAGACTGCTGCAATTGTCAAATAATGAACTTGAGCAAGAATTAGCTAAGGCAGCGGAAGATAATCCGCTTTTAGAGTTTGAGCCTAATCCAGAAATTGAGTCCAACCTCAACCCATCAAACGAACGTATTGAAGTCGCCCAGAACAATTGGTCGAATACCAGTAACGCAAGCCAAGATGACGAAGACTGGGTCGAGCGCTACGAAAGAGTTGCCCATCAGCAAACCTTACTAGAGTATTTAGAGGAACAAATTCATTTACTCAATATCCAACCTCAAGAGCAGTCGATTCTTGCTTACTTAGCTGGCTGCCTTGATGAGAGGGGTTATTTGATAGATGATCTTGAGTCCATTCACGCTGAAATTGGAGCTCAACTACTCAATCAAAATCTGAACCCTGCTGAACTCTTAGAGGCTGGACTGAATCGACTCAAGCTTCTCGACCCCCCAGGGGTTGGTGCGCGCAATCTTGCGGAATGCCTTTCCCTACAAATTGATCGCATCCTTGAAGAGCAAAAAGGCAATGTCGATGATTGGCAACTGGCTAAACTCATCGTCAATACCCATTTGAATAAAGTTGGCTCAAAAGACTGGCTCAAGATAAAACAAGCCTGCGGTAAATCCCAGGCAGAAGTGCTCAAAGCTGTTGAGTGTATTCGCAGCTTGCAGCACAACCCTGGCGCCCAATTTGAGCGCGAACATGACCAATGGGTTCTACCCGATGTTGCTGTCAAAGCAAAGCAGGGGCAATGGGTTGTTGAATCAAATCCCAATGCTAAGCCACGCATTTCACTCAATAATGAATATGCCAGAATCCTAAAAGAAAATGGTCAAAAGAAAGCCGATGGTGCATTAAAGCAAAAGATGCTCGAAGCTAGCTGGATGGTGAAAAATATTGCACAACGCGAGGAAACGATTCTCAAAGTGGCCCAAGAGATAGTCGCGCGCCAGCAAAAATTCTTTTCCATGGGTGCAGTTGGGATGCGACCACTTGTACTACGAGAGATTGCCGAAAGCCTCAATATGCATGAGTCCACCATTTCTCGTGTGACGACTCAAAAGTACCTCTCATGCCCGCTCGGAATTTATGAATTTAAATACTTTTTCAGTAGCCAGTTAAGTTCAGAAAAAGGAGGCGCGATATCTTCAACGGCAGTACAAGCTTTAATAAAGCAAATTGTTGAAAACGAACCGTCAACTAAACCCATTTCTGATACCAATATTGCCAAACTACTTAGTGATCAGGGCTACGTTATCGCCAGAAGAACAGTAGCCAAATACCGTGAGGCTCTGCGCATACCGGCAGTACATCTTCGTAAAGCATAGCGCTTAAGAAAAAATTTGAATGCTGTTTTGTCCAGATTTTTTCGCCTGATACATTGCCCGATCGGCCTGGTCAATTAATTCTGTTGCGGATAGTTTTGGGTCAGTCCTCATTGCAATACCGATACTAGCGCCCAAAAATAATCTCATCGGGCTGCTGGGATTGATCTGTAGGGGTGCTCCAATAATCCCCAGTAACCTGCTTGCGAGCTGCATTGCTAAGTCGAATGTCTGCACACCTTCAAATACAACAATAAATTCATCGCCTCCCCAGCGCACAATTAAGTCGGCAGGCCGGATTGCACTCTGAATGCGCTCACTAATGGCTAGCAATACCTGGTCTCCGATTGCATGACCATGCTGATCATTGATCGCCTTAAAGCCATCCAGATCGACAAAGCAGATAGCGAGGGGGCTTTTACTACCATCGACCCTACAGGGCTCTTGAGAGAACCAATCCAATAGACTTGAACGGGTCAGTAAGCCCGTAAGTTCATCCCGATTGCCAGAGACGGTCTGGCCACCCTCTCTTAGTAATTCCGTTAGCAGGCGACGATGAGAAACGGATAAGCTGACATCCCGAGCTAAAAAGGCAAGCACCTCCTGTCGATTGGCCACCTGCAAAACTTGCTGCAAGTACGACAGGGCAATCTTTAATTGCTCAGTAGCGAATTCTGGATTACGAGCGATCTCATCTAGCCTTACATCTAAAGTAGCTTGGGCTAAGACCTCTTGACCCTCAGATATCGATGCGGCAGTATTTGTGATCAAAGCCATTTCCGACTTCGCCTAGAAGTGAAGCTATTTACACACGATGTTTTTAACATCGCTTTCAATACTCCCCGAATCAATCAGCATTGGATTTGATTTATTTTTTTCAAAAGAAACCTCATTCAGCGCCCCCGCCTTGGGATCAAAGAACATATAAGAGGTACGGTAATAAAAAGAGGTATTTTCCTTGCAATCTAGGGCACCGCTAGCGCTAAATAAATTAAACGTCTTCCCATTAGGGGCAAGTTGATCTTTATTCAAGTGCGTGGAGACGGTGTACCAAATATACGGGCCCTCAGTTTTACCCCAACCCGCTAGCAAATACAGTGTTGCCTCTGAATTTTTGCTCAACACCATATCTTTATCGTTTGCCGCCTTGCTCGCGCCCTTAGACTCCGAAGTCTTTGAATGGCCTGTGTCTTGGGGTGCTTTTGCATACGCGCCCCCAGCTAAGGAAATGCACATGCAGGCAAAAGAAAAATAGCTTAGCGTCTTCACTCGGCAGAAAAAATGACTCATTTTGCAACCTCCTCAGCCGGAGTTGCAGCCCACTTCTCAAACGCAGGCGGCACCGCCTGACCCTCAGTTAAACCGTAGTAGCTTTTTTTTCCACCCTCAATCAAGGCCGCGTAAATACGCCCTTTACTCGGATCAATCACCAATGCCGCTTGCGATGCAGCGCAGCCCAACTTTGGGCATCCAGAGCCAAGGATTTGTGAGCCCACATAAACCAGAGACGCACTATTTTCCAGCGCGCTAATGAAATTTTGATAACTGCCACCTAATAAATACTTAAAAAGGGGTTCATTGCCACTACGCTGAACAAAAGTCAGTGAAGAGCTCCCTACGACCAACGGGGAATAGGTTGCCACATATTGACTAACATTCGCAAACTTCTCGCTTTGCTGAGTTTGCAATTCTTTAACAGCCTCTTGCTGATCCGACTCAGCCTTGTATTCCCAGGCTTTAAAGATGAGATAAAGCAGCACTAAAGCAATAAATCCATAAATCAACATTTTGGCAATTTTTTTTGCTAATAGCCCAACTTGATTTACGATCATTTGCGTTTGATATCCATGCTGCGTGTCATATTGATGTGGCAATGAGCTCGTTTGAATCGTCGATCTCGACCTAGCATTACTATAAAGCAAATCCGAGGGATTTCCACCAATTGACTGACACCAGTCAATATTTGCAATAATCTATGCTTATTGGTGCACAGTTACTGAGATTCACCTATCAAGCCATTAGCTTAAACATTATTTTGGGGTATCTATGGGCAATTTGGATGACGCAATTAAAGAGCTACAAGCAATCAATGCTCACTTAGCCGAGATTAGCGCTAATCTTCAGCAAAGAGATCGTAAGTCCGATGAAAGTCTCAACGTCATCAGAAAAGATCTTTGGAATATCAAAAATATTGTGGCAGATGAAGGCATTCAGAATCG
>CANGWT010000164.1 GCA_947457745.1 Burkholderiaceae bacterium
TCTCGCCACCATCTTTTGGTGGGCGCCAGCGGAAAGTAATTGGACTTAATTTTTCAAGTGGCGCGGTTTGTGGGCTATCGATATTGCGCCATGCCAAAGTTTTTGTTGTGACGGAATTTAAGCCACCGTCTGTATCTTGGACTAGCTCTGTCTCTAGCCTGCCAAACTCAAGGGGATCCTCATCCTTATTTAATTGCACCACTAGCTGATCAGCACTTAAGGCCATTTGCCCGCCATTAGCGTTACCACCATCAAGCTTCAAGCTGCCCTTAGAGTTAATTTTGCCACCCAAGTCATATATAGGAAGACTCAGGTCTTTAGAGATTTGATTAAGCTTGAGTTCAGCAAAATCCCATGAAACAGTTCCTACCCAGTCGCGCCAATTACCCGCTTGGCCACGAAGGTGATGGACAAAGTCAGCTTGGAGTTTGATTGGATTTGGACTCCAAGGGGTTTGAGTGATCAGCTGACCTTCATGACTACGAATGCCATTGATTAAGTGAAAGCTTTGAATATCAATGGTAGTTTTTAGCCTTCGACTTTGTTGGTCTTCCCAATAAATTTTGGCATTGTTAACTCGAATATCGTTTTGAGCGAGCAACCAGTTTCCGGTTGAAAAATTATCGGTATCGCCTTGAATCGGAATTCCAGCAATCGAAACTACGCCTTTTGCACCTCGCTGTGCGTATAGCTGCGCCTGATCAATAGTGATCTCGTGAAAATAGGGTGCTAAATGATAGAAAGAAAGCCAGCTGAGTTGCCCGCTGATATTTTCAATAAGCAAAGGTGGGGTGGAAGTGCTTGCGCTATTGAATCGCAATCCTTGAATCGCAAAGCTGGGTCGAATTCCGGTCCAAGATACCTGAACATCATCCATCGTGACATTGATGCCTAAGCGAGCACTCATTAAGCGCTCTATGGTGGGCTTTGATTTCTCAATTTGTGGCCATAAAACAAAACGCACCCCGAGATGGCCTAATACAAAAAAAGCTACAGTGACACCTGCAAGAATGAGGGCGCGCTTACGCCAGCGACCACCAGAACCTGGAGGACGTTTTTGAAGCACGCTCTGCAGGCGAGTCCGGATGATATTTACAAGCATGGACTCTATTATCCGTCAGCTATTGGGTGATCGCCAAGCTTCTACAAGTTTGAGTCTTGAGTCGGATTAAGATGGAGAAATGACTGATTTTGCCGCCCAAATTGAATTTCTAAAGCAGCACTCCAGCTATGCGCAACGCTGGCTCAATTCTCACCCTGAGTGGCTTGATTGGCTTCGCTCTCAGGGCGCCCATAAAGTAGATGTTATTGGAATCGGGGATTTATTGAGTTCTTGCCAGGATGCTTTAGCGGCTCCCGAGCAAGATGAGGCTCAATTTATGACGAATCTGAGGCTGGCCAGGCAGCGTCTCATGCTCTGGATTGCCTTCCGAGACCTCAATGGCATGGCCGATCTCAGTGAGGTAACACATTCACTGAGTCATTTTGCTGAGGAGACGATAGCACTTGCGATTGCCTATATTCGAGAAGATCTGCAGAGTCGTTTTGGCTTGCCTTGGAGTCAGCTTACAGATTCAGAGATGCCATTAATGGTGGTAGGTATGGGTAAGTTGGGTGGGTTAGAACTCAACCTTTCTTCTGATATCGACCTGATCTTTTTGTATGAGCACGAAGGTGATACTCAAGGTGGGCCTAAGAGCCTGTCGCATCACGAGTGGTTTACGCGAATGGGTAAGCGCCTGATTAAATTATTAGCTGAGCATGATGCCAATGGTTTTGTATTTCGGGTGGATATGCGCCTGAGACCCAATGGAGATTCTGGACCCCTGGTCTGTAGTCTCGATATGCTCGAAGAATATCTATTAGTACAGGGAAGGGAGTGGGAGCGCTACGCCTGGATTAAGGGCAGGTTGATCTCACCTTTGCCTAGCTCATCTTTCTTTGTTCATTGCGAGCGTGAGCTCGATCAACTGATTCGCCCTTTTGTCTATCGCCGCCATTTAGATTATGGTGTGATTGCTTCCATCCGTGAATTGCATAGGCAGATACAGCATGAAGCTGAGAAGCGCTCATCACAACATCATGGTCGATCTAGAGATATTAAGTTGGGTCGTGGCGGCATCCGGGAGATTGAGTTCTTAGCGCAAATGTTTCAATTGATGCGTGGTGGCACGGATCCACGCTTTCGTATTCGACCTACCCTAGAGGTATTGGAGCTGGTAAAGCAACAAGGTATTTTGCCTGCCAAAGAAATTGATGATTTGAAGACGGCTTACGTTTACTTGCGTCGCTTAGAGCATCGGATTCAGGTTTGGGAGGACCAGCAGACGCACTATTTGCCCGAGGACGAGGGTCCTCGTACTCGTTTGGCGGCGAGTATGGTCGGCCCTGATCAGATTCAAGAGCAAGCTCTTTTTTTATCTGAGCTCGACAAACACCAAACGGCAGTAGCCCAGTATTTTGAAAAAGCTTTTGTACTCGATGATGCCGCGCGCTTAGACAATGCCTCCTTGCCAGCAGGCTGGGAGCCTGACACCATAATATTCCCAGAGTCTGCGGCCCGTTGGTTGGCTTGGGCTGACAGCTCCAAGCAAAGACAGTTGCCAGAAAAAAGTAGGATCATTTTCAACAATCTTATTTGCAAGGCTGCGGAGAGCTTGCAAGTAGATCAGCGTATTGGAATTAGCGCAGACCAAACCTTGCTACGTTTTTTTGATTTATTGGAAGCGGTTGCTCGGCGTAGCGCCTACTTATCTATCTTGTCTGAATATCCACAGGCACTATTGAATGTGTTGGCTTTACTCAAGACCTCTCAATGGGGTGCAAAATACTTAACTCGGCATCCCCATCTCTTGGATTACTTGCTCAACTCGCGCACTGAGAAAGCGCTGATTGAACATCCAGAGCAGTATTGGCAGGAAGTAAAAGCGACCTTGGATATGCGTCTTGATGACGTGATGGCTGATGGTGATGGCTCAGAGCAGGCGATGGATATTTTGCGTATTACCCATCACACTGAAACCTTTATTACTTTGCTCGCGGATTTGGGAATTGGTATGGATCACGAGCTTTCAGTAGAGAAGGTGAGCGATCATCTGTCTGCTTTGGCGGACTTGATATTGCAGACCACTTTTGAGCGGGTGTGGCCCGGCGTTGCCCAGAAGTTTGCATTACCGCTTGATATGACTGCACCATTCGCAGTCATTTCTTATGGCAAGTTAGGTGGTAAAGAGTTGGGATATGCCTCCGACTTGGACTTGGTTTTCTTGTATCAAGCCGAAGAAACTGATTTTGCTGCCCAAGAAATTTATGCGCTACTCGCTAAGCGGATGATCAACTGGTTAACCGCCTATACATCAGCTGGTAACTTATTTGAAATCGACACACGTCTTCGTCCGAATGGCTCTGCCGGATTTTTAGTGACAAATGCCGATGCATTTAAGAAATACCAGATGCGGGAGGGTGACAACGCCGCATGGGTTTGGGAGCATCAAGCTCTGACGCGAGCAAGATGCTCGGCGGGATCAAGAATGGTTGGGGAATTCTTTGATGGTGTGCGATTTGAAGTTTTAAGTCAGAAGCGTGATGTTGGACAACTGCGCTATGAGATTTTAGAAATGCGTCGCAAGGTTCATGCTGGACATCCAAACCCCAGCCTCGAATTTGATTTGAAGCATGATGCCGGCGGCATGGTGGATATTGAATTTATCGTGCAATTTATAGTCCTGGCATTCTCAAATGCCTATCCACAGCTAATTGGTAA
>CANGWT010000165.1 GCA_947457745.1 Burkholderiaceae bacterium
ACTTGCTCAGGTGAGAGTGAGAGCTTAACGCCTAAGGACTCCAGAATATCTGCGCTACCTGATTTGCTACTCACGCTGCGATTACCATGCTTAGCAATTTTTGCGCCCGCCGCTGCGGCGACAAACATGGCAGCTGTAGAAATATTGAAAGTTTGAGCACCATCTCCACCTGTACCTACTACGTCAACTAAATTTTTTCTGTCTTCCACAAAGACTGGCGTCGCAAACTCACGCATGACTTGCGCAGCTGCGGCAATTTCACCAACAGTCTCCTTTTTGGTACGTAGAGCAACGAGTAGACCGGCAACCAAAGTTGGTGGCATCTCACCGCTCATGATTAGACGCATCATTGCAGTCATCTCATCATGAAAGAGTTCACGATGTTCAATGCAACGTTGTAAGGCTTGCTGAGGAGTAATAGACATAGGGGTCGACTTAATGCGTGTGAGTTATTTGGCTTGTAAGAAATTCTTCAGCAGTGCATGGCCATGCTCAGAGAGAATCGATTCTGGATGGAACTGCACGCCTTCTATCGCAAGTTCTTTATGGCGTACTCCCATAATTTCACCATCAGAAGAAGTGGCTGTTACTTCAAGCACTGCTGGCAATGAACTCTTTTCAATCGCAAGAGAGTGATAACGCGTTACTTTGAATGGATTGGGCAAATCTTTGAAAACGCCAACACCAGTATGGTGAATATCATCGGTCTTGCCATGCATGACCTTTTGTGCACGAATAATCTTGCCGCCGAATGCCTCACCAATTGCTTGGTGTCCAAGGCAGACGCCGAGGATGGGGATCTCTCCGGCATAACGTTGAATCGTAGCTACCGAAATCCCAGCTTGGGCTGGACTGCAGGGCCCCGGTGAAATACAAATACGTGCAGGTTGGATCTTGGCAATCTCTTCAACGGAAATTTCATCATTACGGAAGACCTTTACCTCTTCACCAAGCTCTGCAAAATACTGAACCAGGTTGTAGGTGAATGAATCGTAGTTATCAATCATGAGGAGCATCGAGTCCTCCTTGTACTAAATCAGCTGCCATTAAAACTGCTCTAGCTTTCACTTCGGTCTCTTTCCACTCGGCAGTGGGGTCAGAATCTGCAACTACACCAGCACCTGCTTGAGAATGCAATACGCCATCACGAATCACGCCAGTACGAATGGCAATCGCCACATCCATATCTCCAGAAAAGGAGAGGTAGCCTACTGCGCCGCCATAAACTCCGCGTTTCACAATCTCCATCTCATCAATAATTTCCATCGCCCGAATTTTTGGGGCGCCCGATAAAGTGCCGGCAGGGAAGGTTGCGCGCAGAACATCCATATTACTCATATTGTCCAATAACTCACCTTCAACCGAGCTCACAATATGCTGTACATGCGAATACTTTTCAATCGACATGGTGTCAGTCACTTTGACGGTCCCAGTCTTTGCAATGCGACCTACATCGTTACGAGCCAAATCAATCAACATCACATGCTCAGCAATCTCTTTTGGATCGGCAAGTAATTCTCTAGCAAGGCGCTCATCTTCTTCAAGTGTCGTACCACGAGGGCGTGTGCCAGCTAATGGACGAATCGTCACAATCTTCTGGCTCTCACGTTGCTCTTGGCGTACCAAGATTTCTGGTGATGAGCCCACTACCTGCAGATCACCAAAGTCATAAAAGTACATATAAGGTGACGGATTCAAAGAGCGCAATGCACGGTATAGGGCGAGCGGTGAATCTATAAATGGCTTACTGATTCGCTGGCCAATCACCACCTGCATGCAATCGCCAGCCAATATATATTCTTTAGTTTTGAGAACGGCATTTTCAAAATCAGCCGCCTTGAACTTGCGGATCAATTCTGTTTTAGTACTTGGCAATGAGGCTGGCATGCTCACAGGTTTGTTTAAGCAAGCAAGTAATTCTTTTAATCGAGCTTGGCCCTTATCAAAGCTATCTGTCACGCTAGGGTCTGCATAGACAATTAAATAAATGCGACCTGCAACGTTATCAACAACCGCCAACTCTTCGGTGAGCATCAATTGAATATCGGGCACACCCAATTCATCTGGCAGATGATGTTTTGCTAAACGCGCTTCAATGTAGCGCACTGTGTCATAGCCAAAGTAGCCAGCAAGCCCACCACAGAAGCGCGGGAGGCCGGGTTGTACTGCAACTTTGAAGCGCTTGAAATAGGCGTCTACAAAATCCAATGGGTTGTCATGATTGCTTTCAACTACCTTGTCGTTGAAGAGTACTTCAGTAAGTGGTGCATCTGGCGTACCCACTGTTCTCAAAACAGTTTTTGCAGGTAGCCCAATAAAAGAGAAGCGACCAAAGCGCTCACCACCTAAAACAGATTCTAGAAGGTAAGTATTTTTCTGTCCAAAGGCTTGAGTGAGCTTGACGTATAGCGAGAGCGGTGTCTCTAAGTCCGCTAAAACTTCTTTCACTAATGGAATGCGATTGAAACCCTGTTTTGCTAGGGCAAGAAATTCTTCGTGCTGCATTACGCTTTTCCTGACGTCGCTAGTTCTGCGCGCATCGCTTTAACCACGTCGGCATAATTTTCTTTACCAAAAATTGCGGAGCCAGCAACAAAAGTATCTGCACCAGCCCTCGCTACCTCTGCAATATTGTCGACTTTGATTCCGCCATCCACTTCAAGGCGAATATGGCGACCAGTTTCTTGTTGATAGTGATCTAGGCGCGCGCGTACTTGAGAAATCTTATTTAGGGTGTTTGGAATAAATGACTGACCACCAAAGCCTGGGTTGACTGACATGAGTAAAACAAGATCTAGTAATTCCAAAGTGTGATCGAGGTGATCAAGTGGCGTCGCTGGATTAAAAACTAAACCAGCCTGGCAACCTTGATCGCGAATTAAATTGATTGTGCGGTTTACATGAGGGCTTGCCTCTGGATGAAAGCTAATCAGGTTTGCTCCAGCTTTTGCAAAATCTGGAATGAGGCGATCAACTGGTTCCACCATCAGGTGCACATCAATCATCGCTGGCTTGCCATTTTTTATTGCATGTGGGCGAATCGCTTCACATACCAGTGGACCAATAGTCAGGTTGGGGACGTAATGGTTATCCATCACATCAAAGTGAATCCAGTCTGCTCCCGCCAAGAGAACATCCTGAACTTCCTTGCCCAGGCAGGCAAAATCAGCCGACAAAATGGAGGGGGCAATGACAAACTGGCTATTTGAGGGTGATTTCTGGCTATCCATCCCTAGATTCTAGCTTGCAGTTGAGCTTAGGATAGAGCAGAATTCGAGCATGAATCCTCATGAAATCAGCATTACGGTCAAAACCCAGTATTTGGCTGACCAGTCTGACCCCGATAATCGCCAGTTTGCCTTTGCCTACACGGTCAGCATTAAAAATACTGGTACGGCTAGCATCCAGTTAATCGCCCGTCATTGGTTTATTACCGATGGGGAAAATGATGTCCAGGAAGTACGTGGCCTGGGGGTTGTAGGCCAACAACCCCTGTTGCGGGCAGGGGAGCAGTTTGAGTACACCAGCTGGGCCACTTTACCAACACCGGCCGGAACAATGCGCGGGGAGTATTTCTGTGTCACTGAAGAAGCTCAGTTTTTCCAGGCCCCAATCCCTGAATTTGCCTTAGTGATGCCAAGAACCTTGCACTAGGTTCTCAAAAACACTATTTTTTGCCCTTACCAGTCCAAAGGACGATAAACAGCAGCAGGGCTAGGGCGAGGCCACCCTCCAA
>CANGWT010000166.1 GCA_947457745.1 Burkholderiaceae bacterium
AGAAGCTCAATCCCGGCGAAGTAGAGGCTGTCCTGGCTCATGAACTTGGTCACTACAAGTGCAACCATATACGCAAGCGTTTGCTAGTTTCCTTTGCCATGAGCTTTCTGACATTTGCACTCTTGGGATGGATCAGCACCCAACTATGGTTCTACAGCGATCTCGGTGTAATGCCCAACCTGAATGGCTATAACGGTGGTTTGGCTTTAGCACTCTTCATGCTCGTTGCACCAGTATTTAGCTTCTTCCTGACGCCACTGTCCAGCCTGGCATCACGCAAACATGAATACGAAGCAGATGGTTTTGCTGCAGATAAATCCTCTGCAAGCGATTTGATCTCCGCCCTAGTCAAGCTCTATCAAGACAACGCATCGACCTTAACGCCAGATCCGATCTATACCGCTTTTTATAGCTCGCATCCACCTGCTCCATTGCGCATTGCTAATCTCAAACGATTTAACTAAGCAATCTGGAATTGTTTAATTAATGGAACAATTTCATGCGCTACTGACTGCCTCCTATGGAAGGCATTATTTAGCGCAGCGCTTAGTGAAAGATGAGCGCGGAAATGAATCCCCTATCGGTGAATTAATTCAAGTCAGCACGCCAGCAAAGCAGCACATTGGTGCCGTGGGTGACCGCATGTTGCTGGAGATGACCTCGGTTGACCAGGCACGGATTATTCGTATTGAACCAAGAGAAAATTTACTCTATCGATCCGATGCTTTTAAAAGCAAACTCATTGCCTCCAATGTCGATCAAATATTAGTCGTGCTAGCTACGCAACCGGCTTTCTCTCCCGATCTACTGGGAAGAGCAGTTGTTGCTGCAGAGACCAATCAAATTGGTTTGCATATCTTGCTAAATAAGTGCGACTTAAAAGATAACCTTGAACACGCTCGCAAGATCATTGCGCCTTATGCTCGTATGGGCTACCCCGTTACTGAGGTTTCCGCCAAGTTTGATGAGGCCTCCATAGAATCATTGCGCCCTGCAATTTGCGGCAAAGTATCGGTATTCGTAGGTCAATCTGGCATGGGCAAATCCAGTCTACTGAATGCCTGGGTTCCCAATGCAGCAGCAATTACTCAAGAGTACTCAGTACGCCTAGATACCGGTAAACACACCACAACCGCTTGCCGCTACTTTGAGCTACCAGAGGCTTGGGGGCGTGATGCTAGCGGCAAATTAGGCGCCTTAATTGATTCTCCGGGTTTTCAGGAGTTTGGCTTGGCCCATATGTCAGTTAGTGAGCTAGAACATGCTTTTAGGGAGTTTCATGATCTGCTAGGCAAGTGTCGCTTTCATAACTGTGCGCATCAATCCGAGCCTGATTGCGCAATACGAGAAGCTGTCGACAAAAATGAAATAGCGCCAGAAAGACTGGCCCTATTCAGGCAATTGCGTTCCGACTCAAAAACCGCCGATACGCAAATTCAGGGAATTAGCCAAGCCAAAGAGCGATGGTCAGCATTAGCAATAAAGCCATCCAAGCGATAACTAAACGCCACACCAAGCCAACAGCAGAGCGCATGGTGCGCTCATTTGGCTCCAGACCCACCTCGTAAAAAACAGGCTCACCAGCTTCGGCCATACGCAAAGCTTCATCGCTATTAGGCTCGCTCATGGGCTCGCCCAAGCGAACACCTAAGGCACCACTTCCAGAGGCTAAGATCACTGCTGACAAAGAGTCAGCCCATTTACCAGTCAGATGACGCCATGCATAGACGGCGCCTTCAAAGTTACCCACAATTGCAAAGCCCATTGCAGTGATGCGTGCAGGCACCCAATCTAATACATAGAAGAAATGGCGCGCTGCTTCACTTAAATTGAAGTCACCTTTTTCTGACCAACGCTGGGAAGCTGTATCAGTCAGACGGTATAGGACAACGCCTGCAGGGCCCATCGGCATCAAGAACCAGAACAACACACCAAACACATGATGGTGTGAACCAATGATGGCACGCTCTAGTGCAAGTGAAATCACTTCAGTCTCGGTGAGATTAGAAGCATCTAATTCAGGACCATACCACTCAGCTAGCGCTAAGCGAGCTGCTGGCAAATCATGATTTGCAATTGCCTCGTGAACCAGCGTGAAGGAGTGGCTAAATTGGCGAAAGCCAAAAAATAGATAGGCAATTACTACGTTCCACAGGAATCCCAAAATCGGGAAAGTCACCATGAAAATGACATAAAGCACGAAGACCAGGAATGTTGGCAGAATGAATGCCACCAGACAGGCCATGCGCGCACCTACAGGACTTGTGCCTTGTTCAGTCTTCCCACCGAATTCACCAGCAACCCAATCAAGCCAGCGAGCGCTCATGCGCGCGATCCAATGGTTCGAGGTTACTGGGCGATATTGCTCAGCAATGAGGGCGAAGAGGATAGAAAAGAAAGTCATACTTTTAATAAATGATAAAGGTTACGTAACATTCCAGCAGTAGCACCCCAGATAAAACGATTTTCATAGGGCATTGAATAAAACCGACGACTACCCTGATCACTCTCCCAGACCCGCACTTGATGATTTGCGGGATCCATTAAAAAATGTAAAGGCACTTCAAAGACGTCCGCCACTTCAAATGCGTCTAAAGCATATTCTGCCTGAGGTTTTACCAAGCCCACAACCGGCGTCACACTATAGCCCGAAACCGTTAAATATTGAGGTAAATGGCCAATGATCTCAACTCCTTGCGGGTCCAAGCCAATTTCCTCTTCGCTTTCACGTAAAGCGGTGTGATTAGGATCGAAATCACTCGGATCCATCCGTCCACCTGGGAAGCTAATCTGACCAGCATGGTCGTGCAAATGATCGGTTCTTTGGGTTAACAATACGGCGAGTCCATCCCCCTTCAGAAGTAAAGGGATTAACACGGCTGCCCGGGTTACTTTTCCAGCGGCCTGACGCTTGGAAATAATATCTGCAGCGATGACGTGTCGATTCTCATCAGTAATCTCTGGCCGCCAAACAGGAGGATTCTGAAAGCGCTGCTTTAGGTTGGATGGGTCCAAATAATGGGCAATCACTTTGGGCTGATCCGTACAAACCTCATGAACTGGAATCGCCTGCGCATCAAAATTCAATGGCGTAGCAATACTCAATTTTGTCTCTTGGAGTTTGAAATTCTTTGGCATCTGTTTTTATTTTAGGGCAATAAAAAAGGCAGCCTAGGCCGCCTTCTTTATGGATTAAAGCAAACCTTATTCCGCTACTGTCTCAGCAACTGCCTTGACTTTGCGAGCAGGAAGTTTTTCTTTAATACGTGCAGACTTGCCTGAACGATCGCGCAAGTAGTACAGCTTCGCGCGACGTACATCACCGCGACGCTTCACTTCAATGCTAGCGATCAATGGTGAGTAAGTTTGGAATGTACGCTCTACACCTTCGCCAGATGAAATCTTGCGAACGATAAAGCTGGAATTCAGTCCGCGATTGCGCTTTGCAATCACAACGCCTTCAAAGGCCTGGGTACGCTTACGTGTACCTTCAACTACGTTGACACCAACAACGACTGTGTCGCCAGGAGCAAAAGTAGGAAGTACCTTGTTAGCACTTAAGCGAGCAATTTCTTCTTGCTCAATTTTTTCGATCAAATTCATTATTAATCCTTAAACATCTTGTCAGCGTTTAATCCCGAGACTTTCATCAACGGACCAGACAGAGGATGCA
>CANGWT010000167.1 GCA_947457745.1 Burkholderiaceae bacterium
ATTCTTCACAGATAAAGCCAAGCGTTGTAAGACATTGACTGAGTCTTCCCAGTTAATGCAAGCGTCCGTAATGCTCTTGCCATATTCCAATTTGTTTGGATCGTCTTTTCCAGGTGAGAATTTTTGTGCTCCATCGTTTAGGTGACTTTCAATCATGACGCCAAAGATTTGATGTGAGCCAGATTCAATTTGTTCAGCAATATTTTCCGCCACCACAATTTGACGCTCATGTTTTTTACTGGAGTTTGCATGCGATAAGTCAACCATCAAACTAGCCGGAAGCTTTGCTGCTTCAAGCTCAGAGCAGGCTGCTTCAACATATTGTGCTTCATAGTTAGGCTCTTTACCACCACGTAAAATAACGTGACAGTCTTTGTTGCCTTTAGTTTCCACAATAGACACTTGACCGTTCTTATGAACGGATAAGAAATGGTGTGGGCGGCTAGCTGCTTGAATGGCATCGGTAGCAATCTTGATGTTGCCATCAGTGCCATTCTTAAATCCGATTGGTGCAGAGAGGCCCGAAGCAAGTTCGCGATGAACTTGACTCTCAGTTGTACGTGCGCCAATAGCGCCCCAAGAAATAAGATCTGCAATATATTGCGGAGAAATCACATCCAAAAATTCGCTACCTGCAGGCATGCCTAGTCGATTAATTTCCATAAGCACTTGGCGAGCCATTCGCAAACCTTCTTCAATGCGATAGCTCTCATCTAAGTACGGGTCATTAATTAAACCCTTCCAACCAACAGTTGTGCGTGGTTTTTCAAAATAGACTCGCATCACAATTTCGAGTTCACCCGAAAAACGATCACGCTCCGCGAGCAGTCTTTGGCAGTACTCTAATGCTGCACGGGGATCATGAATCGAGCAAGGCCCGATGATCACGAGCAGGCGATCATCTTTTCCGTGAATGATGTCGCGAATCTTTTTGCGTGTCTTACTGATGAGCGCTTCTGTAGGTGTTCCTGCGATCGGGAAGAAGCGAATCAAATGTTCTGGTGGTGGCAGAACAGTAATATTGTGAATGCGTTGATCATCCGTATCTGACGTTTTATCAACGGCAGCGTACCAGTTTGCGGGATTCGTATTTTGTTGGCTCATCCGACTATTTTAAGCCGTATTAAGCCGTGCCTCCGACAGTCAGGCTATCGATCCGTAAAGTTGGCTGCCCGACACCCACAGGGACGCTCTGGCCCTCCTTGCCGCAAACCCCGATACCGCCGTCTAATTTCAGGTCATTTCCGATCATAGAGACCTGTTTTAAGGACTCCGGGCCGCTACCAATGATGGTGGCGCCTTTAACTGGATATTGAATTTTGCCGTTTTCTACCCAATAAGCCTCTGAGGCTGAAAATACGAATTTACCGCTAGTAATGTCGACTTGGCCGCCCCCAAAGTTCACCGCATAAAGGCCACGTTTAATGCTGGCCACGATTTCTTGAGGATCATCCTTGCCTGCCAACATATAGGTATTGGTCATGCGGGGCATCGGCAGGGAGGCAAAACTCTCTCGCCTTCCGTTTCCTGTCAGGGGCATATTCATGAGTCTGGCATTCAGACTGTCCTGAATGTAGCCCTTCAAAATACCATCTTCGATCAAGGTAGTGCATTGGGTGGGTGTACCTTCATCATCAATATTGAGTGAGCCACGACGACCGGAAAGTGTGCCGTCATCTACTACGGTGACACCTTTAGCAGCAACGCGTTGTCCAATACAGCCAGCAAAAGCAGACGAGCCCTTACGATTAAAGTCGCCCTCAAGGCCGTGACCTACTGCTTCATGTAGTAACACTCCAGGCCATCCTGGCCCCATCACTACTGTCATGGGACCTGCTGGGGCAGGGCGAGAATCCAGATTAATCAGTGCGCCATCAACAGCCTCATCAACATATTGATTAATGAGTTCCGTATTGAAGTAGTGGTAATCATGACGAGCACCACCGCCCGAGGATCCCGATTCGCGACGGCCATTTTGTTCGGCAATCACATGCACTGATACCCGTACTAGAGGACGTACGTCAGCTGCCAATAGACCATCAGCTCGAACGACGAGCACGACATCAAACTCGCCAGCGAGACTAGCCATAACCTGAATGATCCGTGGGTCACGTGCTTTTGCGCGACGCTCAATGCCTTCAAGTAAAGCAATCTTTTCTTGGGGCGCGAGTGAATCTAAAGGATTTAAGTCTGAGTAGAGCCCGTTGGAAACGGGTGTAAAGATTTTGCTTGCAACAGCACGTGTACCACCTTGGGGTCCAATCACTCGAGTGGATTTAGCTGCTTTATCAAGGGCCTCTAAATTAATTTCATCAGAGTAAGCAAAGGCAGTCTTATCTCCATAGATCGCGCGCACACCAACACCCTGATCAATGCTAAAGCTACCGGATTTCACAATACCTTCTTCCAGGCTCCAGCTCTCGCTACGGGTGTGTTGGAAGTAAAGGTCTGCATCGTCGAGCTGATGCGTAAACATATTGCCAAAGGTGTGATGCAAATCTTGCTCAGAGAGGCCGGTCGGCTCAAGCAGAATGGATTTAGCCAGCTTGAGAAGGTCGGCCTGTTTCTTAGGCTTAGTCCAATCACTTGGAAATAATGCTTCTGGTGCTCTCATCTTGATTTTGCTGAACTTTCTGTATTAAAGCTTGCGGTGTTTTAGTGCAGGTAGCTTAGAGCGTACCTCTTTTAATTTATCCTTGCTGATCGTGCCCTGAATAAAACCCTCGCCTTCAGGAAGATTGCTCAATATCTCTCCCCATGGATCAATCAGCATGCTCTCGCCCCAGGTACGCCGTTGATTTAAGTGAAGACCGCCTTGGGCTGAAGCTAGGACATAGCATTGGTTTTCAATTGCGCGTGCACGTAGAAGAATTTCCCAATGATCTTTACCAGTGGTGTAGGTAAACGCAGCTGGAATAATGTGGCAATCCACTTGACCAAGGGTGCGGTATAGCTCTGGAAAACGTAAGTCATAACAAATACTTAAGCCAAAAAGCCATTCAACTTCATTCAGCTGGATTGCAAATTGGCCTGGTTGGCTACCCGCTGAAATAGTTTCAGATTCTTCGTAACGCTCCGTTGGAGTTTGAAAGCCAAATAAATGAATTTTGTCGTAACGAGCGATTTGTACGCCTCGAGGATCAAACACTAAGGAGGTATTGAGGACCTTATTGGATTCTTTAGCCTCTAGAGGAATAGTCCCTGCAACTAAATAGATATTATTTTCTTGTGCAATCGCGGCAAGACGCTCTTGAATCGGACCAGACCCTGCCACTTCGCGTGCATTTACCTTGTCGGTATCTCTCAACCCCATTAAGCAAAAATATTCCGGCAATACGGCAATTTGCGCTCCGCAATCTGAAGCAGCATTAATCAAGCGAGCTGCAGTCTCGAGATTTTCATTAAGGCTTGGAGTCGATACCATTTGTATCGATGCCATATTGAGTTCAGAAGCATTTTTTGGTGCGTTCATCTATTTAACCTGGCATTTGGGTAAAAATATTTTGGCTTGCAGGTGGGCGTGCAGGGGCAGAATTAGGTGAGTTTGGTTTTGTTTGTTCTTTCAAAAGATTCTTAGTGCGAA
>CANGWT010000168.1 GCA_947457745.1 Burkholderiaceae bacterium
AGTTTTGACACTATGTTGGAATCTTATGTGCTCGAATCGCATATGCCGCACAATATGGATAACTTAGCTGAGCGACATCTCGGCATGAGGACCATTAAGTATGAAGAGGTATGCGGTAAAGGCGTCCATCAGATTGGCTTTGATCAAGTGGACATCAAGATCGCCACCGACTATGCGGCAGAAGATGCTGACATTACCTTGCGATTGCATCAAGTGTTATGGCCACAAATTCAGGCAAGCCCTGGTCTTCTATACATTTATGAAGATATCGAGATGCCAGCAATGCGGGTCCTAGGCATCATGGAGCGTAATGGAATTCGGATTGACTCTGCCTTGTTATCTCAACAAGGTCAAGAAGTTGGCAAACGTCTGCTGGCTTTAGAGGGGGAGATTCATAAGCTGGCTGGACAACCATTTAATATTCAGTCCCCCAAGCAGATTGCAGAGATTTTATTTGGCCAGTTAGAGCTCCCCGTAATTAAGAAGACGCCATCCGGTGCGCCATCGACTGATGAGGAGGTGTTGCAGAAGTTGGCAGAAGACTATCCCTTGCCTGCGCGTATCTTGGATTACCGCAGTCTCGCTAAATTGATGTCGACCTACATCGAGAAGCTCCCGCGTATGGCGGACCCTAAAACAGGACGAGTACATACGAGTTTTTCTCAGGCGACTGCGGTGACGGGGCGTTTGGCTTCAAGCGATCCGAACTTGCAAAACATTCCTGTGCGCACGGAAGAAGGTCGTCGAATTCGGGAAGCGTTCATTCCGGCTGAGGGTTGTAAGTTGCTTTCCGCCGACTATTCACAAATTGAATTACGCATCATGGCGCACATTGCCGAAGATGAAAATCTACTAGCTGCATTTGCTGCCGGTAAAGACGTGCACCAAGCTACAGCTGCCGAGATTTTTGGTGTGCCGCTAGAAAGTGTCACCTCAGAGCAGCGTCGTTATGCCAAGGTAATTAACTTTGGCTTAATTTATGGCATGAGTGCTTTTGGCCTAGCCGGTAATCTTGGTATTGAGCGCTCGGCAGCCCAAAACTACATTGCCAAGTACTTTGATCGTTATCCAGGGGTTGCTCAGTATATGGAGCGTACTCGCTTGGAAGCTAGAGAGAATGGTTATGTGGAAACGGTCTTTGGTAGACGCCTATGGCTCCCAGAAATTAAGGGGAGCGGTCCTCGTCGTCAGGGTGCAGAGCGGGCTGCAATTAATGCGCCAATGCAGGGAACGGCAGCTGATCTGATCAAATTGGCCATGATTGCGGTTGAAAACTGGTTGGAAAAAGAGCAGCTTAAGACTCGCATGCTGCTCCAGGTGCATGATGAGCTGGTGTTTGATGTACCACTGGATGAGCTGGCGCTTTTGCAAGCCAAGCTACCCGATTTAATGTGTAAGGTAGCTGAGCTGAAGGTTCCGCTGGTAGTAGGTATTGGGATTGGCGATAATTGGGAAGAAGCGCACTAAATCAGGAGACTAAGAGATGACAACTAAAAAAGATCAGGGTTTAAAAATGGTGTCTAGTGATAGAAGAGGTTTTATGAAAGCCTCCGCTATTACAGCAACAACTGTGGGAATTGGTTTTGTAGCCGCTTCTGAGCCAGTCATGGCCGCAGCGATCGAAACGGATTTCACCGGCATTAAAGCGGGCGAGCAAATGATTCCAGTGGGAAGTTTTCAGATGCCCGCTTATGTTGCTCGTCCAGAAAAAGCAAAAGGTAGTTTGCCGATTGTGATTGTTGCCAGCGAAATCTTTGGCGTGCACGAATACATTGCTGATGTCACACGACGCTTTGCTAAATTGGGTTACATGGCAATTGCTCCGGAATTCTTTACGCGCGCTGGTGATCCGAACACTTACGGCACTATTGCCGAGATTCAAAAAAATATCGTTGCCCCAACTGGGGATACTCAAGTTCTGAATGACTTACAAGCAGCCTTGGTATGGGCGGGCAAGAACGGTGGCAACTTGAAAAAAGTGGGCGTTACTGGATTTTGCTGGGGTGGTCGCATTACTTGGCTATCGGCCACACTGCCTCAGGTTAAGGCTGGTGTAGCTTGGTATGGTCGTGTCATTGGTGAGAAAACCGAGGGCAATCCGCGTCATCCAGTAGATATTGCCGCTGATCTCAAGGCCCCAGTACTGGGCTTATATGGTGGTGCTGATACCGGAATATCCTTAGAGAGTGTTGAGCAAATGCGTGAAGCGCTTGCAAAAGCAGCTCCAAAAAATCCAGCAGCCAAAGCCTCTCGTTTTGAAATCTATCCCGATGCACCGCATGCCTTCCATGCAGACTACCGTGCTACCTATCGCGAGGGTCCTGCAAAAGACGGTTGGGAAAAATGTATTGCCTGGTTTAAACAAAACGGGGTTGCCTAACTTCTATGACAGTACTGCAAAGCATCTTGTTGGTAACGGCGCTAGCGGGAACTACTAGCGTTCTCATTGCCGCAAGTTTTTCTTTGTCTTTACTATCAAAGATGGTGCATAGCATGGTGAGTGTGTCAGTTGGTATTTTGTTGGCCACCGCTTTACTACATTCATTGCCCGAAGCATTTACGATGCCGGGTGTGAACCCTCAGCTGCTATTTGCTACCTTGCTTGCAGGTCTCTTAAGCTTTTTCTTGCTCGAGAAAATTTCTTTATTGCGCCATAGTCATCATCACGAAGGAGATGGCCATGATCATCACCATGGTCATGATGCAGAGGTCGCGGGTCGCAGTGGCTGGATGATATTGGTCGGCGATGGCATACACAATTTTGTGGATGGTGTCTTGATTGCCGCTGCTTTTATGGCAGATTACCAGGTGGGTATCTTTACTGCGATTGCCATCATTGCTCACGAGATCCCACAAGAGATTGGTGATTTCATCGTATTACTGAATGCCGGATTTACTCGCACCCGTGCTTTGATGTACAACTTGATTTGCGGCTTAGCTGCTGTACTAGGTGGTGTATTGGCTTACTTCTTTTTGGAGAGGGCTCATGCGGCAATGCCTTATTTATTGGTCATTGCCTCAAGTAGTTTTATTTATATTGCGGTGAGCGATCTGATTCCGCAGATGCACCGGCGCCCACACTGGGCTGAGTCTTTACGCCAAACGATTTTGATTGCCTGTGGCGTTGGCTTGGTAATCCTGCTTTCACTCTTGCATTAAAGAGCAACTGGTCGGCTTGGGTCGGCACACCATTCACTCCAGCTACCCGCATACATGCGTGAGCCCTTGAGACCCGCCACTTCCATAGCTAGTAGGTTATGGCATGCCGTGACTCCAGAGCCGCACTGATGAATGACTTCCGAAGTTTTGGTTGAGCCCAAGAGATCTACAAAGTCTTTGTAGAGTTGTTCTGGTGCTTTAAAACTTTTTTTGGAAAGATTTTCTTTGAAGCAGTAATTAATTGCATTGGGAATATGTCCGCCAACAGGATCTAAGGTTTCATTTTGACCATGGAAGCGATCATTTGCACGAGCATCAATAATGACATTCATTTTGGTCTGGAGATTGTGAACAACCTCTTCTACTGTCACTAAGCCAACATAAG
>CANGWT010000169.1 GCA_947457745.1 Burkholderiaceae bacterium
AAGTAAAAAAGGTTTATTAGATCCCAATCCCAACAAACTCAAAGCAACCGAGCAAGGATTGCGCTATCTCAATAACTTACAAGAACTGTTTTTGTAAAAACTAGATACTTGCCTTGGAACTTAAATTACTTTCCAGTCCAAGTGGGCGGCTTACCATCCAAGAATGCAGCAACACCATTCTTAAAATCGTCACTGCCATAGCACTCTCGAATGAGATCATTGCAATCAGGTAAATTATTTTTGATGATTCTTGCAAGAGTTTGCTTGCTAGATTTTTGCGTGATAGGTGCCAAGCTCATTAAGCGCTCAGCCAGCTGATTTGACTCACTCTCCAACGCTTGAGTAGGATGAGTGGCCAAGAGGTAACCTTGTTTAAGTAGCTCGGGTGCAGTCACTAACTCTGCTAACAAGACCATGCGCTTAACGATATTGATACCCAAGTGCGCAACGAGCCAGGCGATATTGCTAGCAGATAAACAATTACCCAACGTTTTAGCAATAGGCACTCCGAAACGCGCATCAGGTGTAGCAATTCTGAAATCGCAACAACTGGCAATTGCAAGACCTCCACCAACCGCCATGCCATCAATGACTGCAATCGTTGGAATAGGCAACATGGCTAAAGGCGCAAGATAGGAATCAATACCCTCTTCATAACGAATACCATCTTCTCCAGAGCTAAAGTCGGAGAACTGGGCGATGTCACTACCCGAGATAAAGGACTTACCGCCAGCGCCTCTCAGAATGGCAACTCTCGCTGAAGGGGTCTTAGTCAAATCCTCACAAATCGATTTCAGGCTTTGATACATGCTTACCGTCATTGCATTGCGAGCAGCAACATGATCAAAAGTAATATACGCAATCTGATTGCGAAGCTCTAAACGAACTTCGGCAACACGATCTGAAATGGAGTCTGTGGCTGCTGTCATGGGATAAAAAACAGGAAAAGAATTATTCAGCCTTAATATTCAAGCTCTTGACCAAGCGCTGATACTTCGCCAACTCACCTGCCAAGAATAAATTAAAAGCTGCTGGTGTTGCTGGGCCCTCTGCTTGTAAGCCTTGAGCATCCAATGTTTTCTTAATCTCTGGATCATTGGTAGCTGCTTTTACGGCCTGATCAATCTTATTCACGACTGCAGGATCCATACCTTTAGGCCCCATCACCGAATACCAGTTAGTCACATCAAAGCCAACAATACCTACTTCATTAAATGTGGGGACGTTAGGCAACAATGGCAAACGCTTTGGCGTGGAGATTGCCAGAGCCTTTAAATTACCCTGACGAATTTGCTGCAAGTTTGGTGGCAAGGTATCAAAGTTCATCGTGATTTGACCGCCTAATAAATCAACAATCGCTTGACCACTGCCTTTGTAAGGCACATGGTTCATTTCTACGCCAGCAATCTTCGAGAACAAAGCACCCGCTAGATGCTGGGTGCTGCCAATACCAGAGGAGCCATAAGTCATCTGGCCTGGGTTTTGCTTTGCCAAAGAAATTAATTGCGCTACTGAGTTCACTGGCAGAGAAGATTTAACTACCAAGACGTTTGGCACATAACCTAAATAGGTAATTGGCGTGAAATCAGTCGCTGGGTTGTAAGGCACATTCTTCAGGACAAATGGAGAAATGGCATTGGAGTTGGAGTGCCCCATCAATAAGGTGTAGCCATCCGGATTAGATTTAGCAACTAAGTCTGCACCAATCGTTCCGGCCGCACCAGATTTAGTTTCAACAATGACACTTTGGCCCAAGATCTCACCCATCTTGGGAGCAATTGCACGAGCCACAATATCTGTACCGCCACCAGGAGCAAAGCCGACAATTAAGCGAATGGGCTTTGTTGGGAAAGCTTGTTGAGCATGAGCAGTCAATGACAAAGTACTGCAGATACTGAGCGCCAAGAAAGCAAACCTAAACAAAGTCCGCTTAGGGGATTGATTGATCATGCTGTCTCCATTTTTTGTTTTATATTGATAACAATCAACTAAGATCGCTATCTAAACATATAAAAACTATTGAGACAATGATGAAAACACCTATCAGCACGCCTTTGCCCCTGGCTGGCGTTCGAGTTCTTGACGTAAGTCAAGTAATGGCTGGCCCCTACTGCTGCATGTTGTTGGCTGACTTAGGAGCGGACGTCATCAAAATTGAGCCGCCTGGCACTGGAGATCAAACTCGCGGAGCAATGGGATTCAAGATGAAAGGCTCAGACAGCATGGGCTTTCTGAATATGAATCGCAACAAGCGAAGCGTGACCTTGAATCTCAAAACTGAGGCTGGCAAAAAGATATTTTTTGAGCTCGTGAAGACTGCAGATATCTTGGTTGAGAACTATCGTCCCGGCGTCATGAAAAAACTGGGCATCGACTACCCTTCTCTGAAAGATCTCAACCCAGGACTGGTCTATGCCAGCATCTCAGGATTCGGACAAACAGGGCCATGGGCAGATCGTCCTGGCTTTGACTTAATGGCACAAGCCATGTCTGGTGTCATGAGCGTGACAGGTTATCCAGATGGTCCGCCTGTGAAGGCGGGCGTTCCGGTGGCAGATATTGGCTGCGCCCTTTTTGCGGTCTATGGAATTTTGTCAGCCTATATTGGTAAGACTAAATCGGGTGAAGGTCAATTTATTGATGCCTCTCTATTTGATTCTGCTTTGGCCTTTTCTATTTGGGATACAGCGCAATACTGGGGTACCGGTGTTGAGCCCTATAAGTTAGGCACTGCAAATCATATGAGTGCCCCCTATCAGGCTATGAAAGCCGCTGATGATTACTTCGTCATGGGCGCTACCAATCAAAAACTCTGGAAACTCCTCTGCGACAAGATTGAGCGCCCAGAATTATTTGAAGACCCACTATTTAGAACCAATCCACTACGTCTAGCCAACCGCTTGATACTCGCTGCTGAGCTAGAGAAAACTTTCATCACCAAAACTAGTGAAGAATGGGTAGATCTCCTCTTAGCGGCTGGTATTCCTGCTGGGCCGATCAATACCTACCCCCAAGCATTTGATAGTGAGCATGGGCAACATCGCCAGATGCGTATGGAGATTGATCATCCGATTGAAGGCAAGGTCCCCAATATTGGCTTTGCAGTCAAGATGATGGGCACTCCGCAACAGGTTTCTCGTCACCCTCCTTTACTGGGAGAGCACACTGATGAGGTGCTGAAGGAATTGGGTATTGCGGGGCAAGAACTCAAAGCACTTCAAGATGGAGGCGCTTTTGCAGCCTAAGTCATTTATTGCTTCCAAGAAAAAGAAATGGGCTCCTTGGAGCCCATTTTTAATACTCACTGAATATCTAACTTACCACCCAACTTAAGCACCATCTGAATTGGCGATTGGAGGAGCCTCGAACGGATCTTTGCTTGGTTTAGCAGGAGGAGATTTTTTAGACTTCGTGCCAGGCATCAATTCAAAATCTGGAGTGAAGGTAGTCATCGTGCTTCGTAGTTGCTCAAATGCTTTGCGATCACCTTCAAACTTGGCCTTACCTTCAGCTTGTAGT
>CANGWT010000170.1 GCA_947457745.1 Burkholderiaceae bacterium
CTGAACAATGGAATTTACAGCCAGATGATTTATGGGCACTTCTGTTATGCGCAATCGGCCATGACTATGGACATAATGGAACCGTAAATCAATCACCACAAGAGCTAGAAAAAAGGAGTGTTGAAAAAATTAGGCAGGCATTACATAAGAGTAATCTGCCTCCTAAAAATATAGAACAGGTAATGAGTCGGATTGAGCCAATTATTTTGGCAACCGATCCATCTTCCCTACATACACTACTAGATAAAATTTCCAGTGGACCTACAAAATTTAACAGGATCGATTCTATGTGCATGCTCATGGTTGAATCAGATCTGTTGGCAAGTGCACTACCTAAACACGGCCAGCTATTGGGTCAACTGCTAGTACAAGAATGGACGCAGACTAACCCACAAGGCGCTATTGCTGTTGGCAGCAAAGAAGGAAGGATTAAATTTTTAGAATATATCCGCTTCATTAGTCCATATGCCATCATGCTAGGTATGGAAGTTATTCGACAAGAATCTATTAATCAATTAAAGAATACTGATGTCAGATAATCAAAAAGAAGCATCAATCGCCTGTATTCCTTTCTTTAAAGGGCTATCGGCGCCTGATTTAATGGCCATCTTAGGAATTACCAGCACAAAAAATTTTGGTCTCAACGAAAATCTATTTAATCAAAACGACCCCTCTGATGGACTTTATGTTTTGCTTTCTGGAAAACTACAAATTTATATCTTTAGTGGATTCTCAGGTAAGCCCCCAAAGGTCCTTGCCGAACTCAGCCCAGGTCAATATGTTGGAGAGATGGGCTTATTGGACGGACAAACTCGCTCCGCCTCAGTAAAAACCTTAGAGCCAAGTGAAGTGATGTTTATTCCGACAGTTGGTTTCGCAGTGCTTCTTGAGAGTCATCCTCAGATTGCCAGGGTCGTCACCAATGCACTGTGTGACCTCATTAATAATCAATCCAAACTCATTATTCGCTCTACTAAGGCTGCACTAATTAAAGAAAAGCGATTGGCCGCGATGTTACCGAATATGAAGGCCCTCTGCGCAATCTTGAGAGAGCACAATAAAAATATTGCCATTGGCAGCAAATAAATTCCATGCAAGAAAAATAAGGTCGCCTGCTTCGAGTGTTCTAAGTAGCTACTAGTGACCTCTTTTATATCAGCCCCAAAGAAGTTAATACACTGCATCCTGACCATCATGACGAGGATCGTCTTTGGCAAGTACTTAGTATTAAGACGCCACTCTCACTCAATGGTTGCTGGAAGTTTTACGCTGATAAGGTAAACTAATCTTTAGATAAAAAATCTTGCAAGAGTAAAAAAGGCCATTCCCAATAAGATGGTAGCCAAGATACTGTTGGTCAGCAAAAACCCAATCACCCCACCAATTGCTCCAAATAATTGAGGTGAATACAGGTTTAATTCAAATAGTTGCGTTGCCGGATCTTTTACAAACAGCACATCTGGAAGGACGATAGCAATGAGAGCGGCAGTAGGTGCATAGCGCAAGAACTCATGAACGCTTCTGGGAATGGGGAATTTTGATCCCACCAAAAGAAAAGAGCCCCTACTAAGTAAGCTAACTAGCATTAAGCCAAAAAAAGCAATCCATAAATCTACTGTATTCATCTATTTTTCTTTTGAGATTGTTTGTCCACCAATACTGCAGCCATAACACCTGCAATCACTGAGCAAACAATGGTTAAGCGATACGGCAGATTAATTGTTAATACGCAAGTGCAAGCAGCTGCTAATGCTGAGATAACAGCAGTTCTATGTTTAATAGCGGGAATAATCAAGGCTATTAATGCTAGCGGGCCAGCAAACCCGAGGCCCCAGGAGATCGGAATATAGGATCCAAAAAAAATGGCAATTAATGCGCCTACCTGCCAAAAAAACCAATGCGCTAAAACCATTCCCATGAAATAGAGCAGCTCAACTTGCTTCCCTTCGGAATTATCTGGTGAAGGGAACTTTTCTACAAATTTCGCAAAACTCATATCGGTATTTAAGCCCCCGATACCCATTCTTTGCCAGAACGAATAATGTTTGAAGTGGGGCTGAATAACTGCACTAAAAATCACAAAACGGGACATCACAATTAATGCTGTCAACCAAACAGTCCAAAAGGGATAGTCCCCAGCAATCAATGGCATCACTGCCAATTGCGAAGACCCAGCATAGACCAAGATATTGAACCAAAACGTATCAACTGGGCTAAGTCCCGCGCCCAGTAAACTAATACTCGTTACTAGAGACCAGGCAATAATCCCCGGAGATGACTCGAGCATCACCTTTAAACCCTGGATAAAGGGGGGTTGTTGGAAAAATTTCAAGAAAGTTAAATACTGTATTTAGCGGATTAGATAGCGGCTCAATTGTGAGTATTTATTCCCACTCAATAGTTGCCGGCGGTTTTCCACTGATGTCATAGACCACTCGGTTAATGCCGCGCACTTCATTAATAATGCGGTTTGATACTTTGCCCAATAAATCATGCGGTAAGTGGGCCCAGTGTGCAGTCATGAAGTCTTGGGTTTGCACTGCTCTGAGCGCAACAACGTATTCATAGGTTCTACCATCACCCATCACGCCAACGGACTTCACTGGCAAGAACACAGCAAAGGCTTGGCTAGTGAGCTCATACCAAGATTTTTGGCTTGCCTCATCAATCGTATTGCGTAATTCTTCAATGAAGATAGCGTCAGCACGTTGCAAGAGACTGGCGAATTCTGCTTTCACTTCACCCAAGATACGCACACCAAGACCAGGTCCTGGGAACGGATGGCGATAGACCATCTCTCGCGGCAAACCTAAAGCAACACCAAGTTCACGTACTTCATCTTTAAACAATTCACGTAAGGGCTCAAGTAACTTGAGATGCATATCTTCAGGTAGGCCACCCACATTGTGATGACTCTTAATCGTATGCGCACCCTTCTTACCTTTACCGGCAGATTCAATCACGTCTGGGTAAATAGTCCCCTGTGCGAGCCACTTGGCATTTTTAATCTTGCCAGACTCAGTTTGGAAAATCTCTACGAATTCTTTGCCGATGATTTTGCGCTTAGCTTCAGGATCTGCAACACCCGCAAGCTCAAACATGAACTTCTCTTTGGCATCCACTCGAATCACTTTGACACCGAGATTGCGGGCAAACATCTCCATTACCATGTCGCCTTCGTTTAAACGAAGTAGGCCATGATCAACAAATACACAAGTGAGTTGCTCACCAATCGCACGGTGAATTAAGGCTGCCGCTACGCTAGAGTCAACACCACCCGATAGACCAAGAATCACTTCTTCGTCACCGACTTGCTTGCGAATATGTTCAACCGCTTCGCTTATATAATCACCCCTGACCCAGTCAGGCTTACATTTGCAAAGTTCATGCACAAAACGACCCAAGATGGCTTCACCTTGTAATGTATGCGTTACTTCAGGGTGGAACTGGAATGCATA
>CANGWT010000171.1 GCA_947457745.1 Burkholderiaceae bacterium
GAGCCGATTCATGGTTCAGCATTTGACATTATGGGTCAGGGTTTGGCAAATCCCATTGGTACCTTTTGGTCCGCAGTCATGATGCTCGACTTCTTGGGAGAAAAAGAGCTTGGCAAAATACTCATGCATGCAATTGAAATCGTCACTGCCAATCCCCAATTACATACCCGTGATTTAGGAGGCTCTGCAATGATGAGTGATGTGACTAATGCAGTAATTCAGGAGGTATCAAAATGAACGTGCTTTCACTAATGAAGTTTGCCGTACTCTCTTTCAGCTTTATCTCAGTTGTCAGTGCGCAGCCATTCCCTGATAAAACCATCCAATACATCATCCCCTTTCCACCCGCTGGAGAGTCGGACTTAGTAGCGCGCTATCAAGCCGATATTTCTGCCAAAAAGTTCAAGCAACCGATGGTGGTCATGAATCGCGCAGGTGCCGGTGGTGCACTTGTCTGGAGCGCTCTCAATACCTATCCTGCCGATGGCACTACAGTAGTCGGCGTCAATATTCCCCATACGATCTTGCAGCCATTACAAGAAGGCATTCAGTACAAGACCGATGACATCAGCGCAATCTACTACTACCACTTCACTCCAGATGCCCTCATGGTCTCCGCTGATAGTCCTTATAAAACCTATCAAGATCTGATTGCCGCCGCTAAAAAGGATCCTGGCAAGATCAATCTTGCTGGCTCTGCGCAGTATTCTGCAAACCATATGGCAGTAGAGCGCTTAAATAAATTAGCAGGTGTGAAAATTAATTACGTTCCTTTTAAAGGGACGGGGGATTTAATTACTGCCTTAATTGGGATGCACGTAGATGGCGCCATGGGTTATCTACCCTTAGCGATTCAACAAAAATCTAAGGTGCGCACACTGGCGATTGCTACTGAAAAACGTAATCCCGCTCTACCAGATGTACCTACCTTTAAAGAATTGGGTCTGAACTGGGTAGATGGCGCCTACCGCGGCGTTGCAGTACCCAAGGCTACGCCACTAGTCTTGCAACAAAAAATGTCTGATTATTTTGCACAGCTTAATGCCGACCCTGAAACTAAGAAAAAATTAGAAGAGTCGGGCTTTGTGATTGTCGATATCCCACTCTCAAAAATGCCGGCATTTATGAAGGAGAAAATTCCTCAGGCAATGGAAGATGCAAAGAATGCGGGGATGATTAAATAATGACTCAATGATGGATTACGCTTGACCAGTCTTTTCCATAAAGCGCTGCATATCGTCTTTAGAGGCAGGTAAATTACTTAACTCAGCGTAATAGCCTGCAGAGCCTGGAATACGTTCAATACTTTTGGGGGCAAGACGCCCAACGGGCACTAAATAGCCTCCCCATAGGCTGCGCATATGCAATCCAAAAAGTAATGTCGGTACCTTGAGCTCAACCGCCCTCTCTACTAGTTGCTGGCACAAAATATTGGGCTCTTCAATCCGAAGATGGTAAAGATGGGGGATTTCTGACTGCGCGCGCTTTTCATATTGCTCGACATGGTAATCATGATAAGTGCGCTGCCCAAAATCAAAAATAAAGTCTGCGATAGCACGCGACAGCCAATATGCCCCCGTGCTGTCGCTTCTGTGCTCTAGAGCATCATGCAACTTGGATTGGTAGTGCTCTTTGTGTTTTTGGGTTTTATAGCGATAAAAGGGGTGTTTTTGCATATAGCGCACCACTAGGCCGCCTAATAGCAAAACTGATCCGATTACCAAGCCTTCTGTCATTTCGCCAAACTCTTCTAAATAATGCTATTAATCTTAGTAAATATTCTATCGAGGGAGTAAGTCTAATGGAAGACAGTAAAGCAGATTGGCACAATGATTCAACACTGCTCCAAATTAGTGCACGGGCATAATTAACAAAAAGCAAAGGCCAAAATAGCGGGGTCGTCTAAAAAGACATTAGAGGCATACATACTTGCTCGGTAGACCCAAGCGTGGCCGACCTCGATGAGTTCAGCCCAAGGACCCATTAACCGAGATAATCCGTTTTGCCCAACTCAACACCGTTGTGGCGCAAGATGTTGTAAGTGGTTGTGACATGGAAATAAAAGTTTGGAATGATCCAAGTCAATAGGTATTGCTCACCCACAAACTCAAAGTTCCACTCTTTGATAGAAAACTGGATCTCTTTCGCTTCTGTGCCATCAACTTGCTCGGGCTTGATGCTATCGATAAAGGCAATCGTTTTAGCAATGCGCTCCTTCAACTGAGCAAGCGTACTTTCCGTATCGTCAAATTTAGGCGCTTCAACACTAGCTAAACGTGCCAAACCAAGCTTCACTTGATCACAAGCAACTTGGACCTGTTTAGCTAGAGGAAACATATCCGGAAATAAACGCGCCTCCACCAAGACCTTGCCATCCATTCCTTTTGCTACTGCATGCTCTTGCGCCTTGGTAAGAATGGCGGTCAGGTTGACCAGCATCTTCTTGAGCTGAGGAACCGATGCTTGGTACATGGAAATTGCCATAACACTTTCTGATATCAATTGTTAAATTGGGAGCGACTTAGACATCACTCATAAAGTCGCCGCCACCGCTGTCATCCCATGAACTGGCGCCACCATCATCCCAAGAGCTGGCGTCACGCACGCCAAAGTTTGGGTCTAAAGATGCTGGACCGCCCACCTGGTTCATATTGGGGTTAGAGCCAGCATTGGAATGTCCGTTATCGTGACCACCCATGAGATTGCTGGCCAATGCTTGACCAGCATACATACCAGCACCTAAAGCCGCACCAGTAGCCAAGCTACCCATTAAGCCACTGCCCATGCCACCTGCTGCTGGCGCTCCAGGATAACCAGGACCACCAGGGCCGCCAGGACCACCTGGATAGCCAGCGGGGCCACCTGGAGTTCCAGGGTAACCCGCGCTTGGGGCGTTATAGACCTGTACCGCTTGGGCTTTACGACGCTTCATCACAATGATGACGCCAATTACCAAGATGGCAATCAAACCCCAAAACAGTGGATTGCTGAAAATAGATGTCTGACTAGCAGCAGAAGTACCTGCACCACTTGCCAGTTGCACTTGGAGTTTTTGCACAGACTCAGGTTGAGCAAACGGCAAACCAGGGGCTAAGTTTTGCGCTTTGATGAAATGATTACGCGCTACCTCTAACTTACCTTCTTTGAGGTAAAGCTCAGCAGCCACATAGTGGGCTTTTGCGCTGTTAGGATGGTTTTGCAGAACCTCTTTCATCATGGTATCGGCTTTGGCCATCTGTCCAGATTGCACAGCCTGGTATACCTCAGGCAAAGTGGCTTCGGCAAACGCTGCGTTGCTAGTTAACAGCAACGCTGCTGCGAATACGCCAACGAATAAATGGGTTGCTTTACGAATGTTCATCAAGACTCCTTGTAGGATGTTTCGTGTGAATTTCATTATCCCTAGTGTGGGGATTTTTGCTA
>CANGWT010000172.1 GCA_947457745.1 Burkholderiaceae bacterium
CTAAATTACCTCGGGCGGTGTATTTGAAGGCATTAGCAGGATCTTTAACAATCTCCTCGCAAGGCGCAGCAACGCCAGGCGTATAAGCCAGAGCTAAGTCACGCTGATTGGTTAACTGCTTCGTTGGGGCAATTTCAATCTTCCCGGGGATTGGAAACTCATGATAGTGAAGAGCAGCTGCCCTTAAATCCGCTATTTGCTGTTCTTTGCTGCTATTGCTTGGTTTACTCATCAGTTCACTCATCAATCAGACGTATTCAAGCTTCCAATTCTATTCCTCTCAGATGAAAGAGTCCCAAGAGCCATAAAATGAGGGATGCAATCTCAAACCTCCTCGCTTGGCGAATTTGAGCTGATTCAGCGTTTCTTTAAAACGCAGTCCGAACTCATGCTTGCCACCATTCCCGGCTCAGTAAAGCTGGGAATTGGGGATGATTGCGCCCTACTAAAAATGGACTCCACTGAGGAACTTGCCATTACCAGCGACATGCTGGTATCTGGACGACACTTTTTTCCAGATGCCAATCCAGAGTGGCTAGGCTGGAAAGCCCTAGCAGTCAACCTCTCAGACCTAGCCGCTATGGGCGCTAGGCCATTGGGTTTCACGCTCGCACTGGCACTGCCTGAGGCGAATTCAGCCTGGTTAGAGGCGTTTAGCAAAGGTTTATTTGCAATCGCCAATCAATTTGCTTGCCCACTCATTGGAGGCGACACTACTGCTGGTCCACTCAATATTTGCATCACTGCCTTTGGCAGTACTCCAAAAGACAATGCCATTTGTAGATCAGGGGCATTGGCAGGTGATGATATTTGGGTTTCAGGGGCTGTTGGTGATGCCCGACTTGCTCTTGCTGCACTGCGTCATGAGCTTGAATTAGAAAGTAGAGATATCGAAGCTATTGCAGTGCGCATGCATCAGCCCACACCTAGAGTTCAATTGGGCATTGCCTTAAGAGGTGTTGCCAATGCTGCTTTGGATATCTCCGATGGTCTATTAGGTGATCTGAGGCATATCCTCAAGCAATCCGGCAAAGATGCAGAAATCCTCTTAGACCGAATCCCAAAATCGATAACATTGCGTAAGCAGTCGCAAACTATTCAGAATCAATATGCTGCGAATGGCGGTGATGATTACGAGCTGTGCTTTACCGCAGCAAGCAATGCGAGAGATGTGATCACAAAAATCAGTAGGGACTTAAATCTTCCCCTCACTCAAATTGGCATCATTAAGGCAATGAAACACTCCACTCCAGAGCTTGAGCTCATCGGCAGCAGTGGGACGAAATTAAATCCTGAGGAAGCAAATCAACTGCTCAAATCCTTTGATCACTTCGCATGAATACCCCATCTGATACGCCAACTTCGTCCCTGCCTACCCCCACCCTCTGGTGGGTATTGAGTAAACCGAGCCGCGCCCTAGCATTCGGCTTAGGCAGTGGTTTGTCGCCATTTGCACCTGGCACCGCAGGGACACTGTGGGCCTGGGCTGTTTTCTTGCTGGGCGAACACTTTCTATCAACTGAAGTATGGTGGTGGATTATTGGCGCAGGCATTCTTTTGGGTTGCTGGATCTGCGGACAAGTCAGTGAAGAGTTAGGGAAAAAAGATTTTGGTGGGATTGTGTTGGATGAAGTAGTCGCCTTCTGGCTCATATTAATATTCATCATGCCAGCAAGCTTATGGATACAGATTTTGGCATTTGCACTATTTAGATTCTTTGATGCCGTGAAACCTGGTCCGATCGGAATGATCGATCGACACTTTAAACACTTAGAGGATGCTGGTAATTCTTCTCCATCGGGTTTTAGCGTCATGTTATGGCGCGGTTTTGGAATCATTGCAGATGATCTCGCTGCTGCATTTTTTACGCTCCTCACAATAGCGCTTGTGCAACTTGGATTGGACTATCTATCATGAAAAATAATAACGATCCTCAGCATGAACTAGCTAGGGCTGTTGCCCTGACTTTAGTTGGCCGGGGCTGGAAAATTGCCCTAGCAGAGTCCTGCACTGGCGGCCTTGTCTGCGCGACGTTGACAGACTTAGCAGGCTCGAGTGATTGGCTTGATCGAGGCTATATCACCTACAGCAATGCCGCAAAATCAGAATGCTTAGATGTTTCAATGGAAACAATTGAATCATTTGGTGCAGTCAGCGAACCAGTTGCCAGAGCCATGGCCGAAGGAGCGCTACGCAATGCCAATGTCAATGCCGCTATCTCTATTACAGGTATCGCAGGACCTACCGGTGGTTCACCAGAAAAACCGATTGGTACAGTCTGCTTTGGCTGGACGATTAAAGAAAATGTTGGGCATGATGTTATTAATACTGTCACGCTGACCAAACAATTCAAAGGTGATCGTCAAGTAGTGCGAGAACAAGCGCGTGATTTCGCGCTCTCTCACTTTTTAGAATTGCTTAAACCCAAAAACGCCTAGTGAGTTAGCGTGAGCTTAACCAACCCTTGTGGCGGAAGTAGCCCAATGGAATCATCGCTGAAATCACCATAGAAATAATAGCAACTGGATAACCCCAAGTTTGCTCTAACTCCGGCATGTAGCGGAAGTTCATTCCCCATACGCTCGCTAATAAAGTGGGTGGCATTAAGGCAACGGATACCACCGAGAAGATCTTAATGATCTTACTTTGGTTCAAGTTAATAAAACCGACTGTCGCATCCATCAAGAAGTTGATCTTATCGAACAAGAACGCGGTATGGTTTTCTAATGAATCAATGTCTCGCAAAATCTGACGCGCCTCTTCTTGCTGCTCATCAGACAATAATTTGCTACGCATTAAGAAAGACAATGCGCGACGAGTATCCATCACATTGCGACGAATACGTCCGTTGGTATCTTCTTCCTTGGCAATCGTTTCGAGCACTTCTTCTGCATCGTTATCAGTGATGTCATCTTGCAGCACGCGCTTGCCTGCTTGCTCGAGATTTTCATAAACCTCTTCCAAAGCATCCGCAGAATACTCGGCATCAGTGGAATACAAGTCGAGCAAAACATCTTTAGCGTTACTCACTGAGCCGGGGCGCAAACGGGCACGCAAACGCACTAAGCGGAATACGGGCAAATCTTCGTCATGAATAGAGAATAAAACTTGCTTAGTCATCACGAAAGCAACGCGTACGTTGCGAGAGGTTTCTTCTTCGTCCAATAAGAAATCAGTACGAATGTGAAGGTGGCCATCATCAGCCTCGAAATACCGCGCAGAAGCCTCTAAGTCACCCAAATCATCTAATTCAGGCAAAAGAACACCAAAAGCCTCTTTAATCCATAGGAGCTCTTCCTCTTCAGGGTCTACAACGTCGATCCAGATAGGGTTGGAGTATTGCAACAATTCATTGCGATCTTCCACTTGCTCTTGAGAGAGGCGGCCATTTTGCAGGACGAACAAGTTGATCATGGTGAA
>CANGWT010000173.1 GCA_947457745.1 Burkholderiaceae bacterium
AATTCGGATAAACCCTGATGACAATGAGTTTCGATCGAGACAGCAGTGCTAGAAGCAGTATCGCTACCGAGGTAGCTGCAGCTAGTTCGCCTGCACGTCGCAGAATGAGCACTGCAGATCGTAAGCGTCAGATTCTAGATCGTGCGATTCAGTATTTTGCAAAACATGGACTTGATGGGCAACTCAGGAATTTAACAAAGGGATTGGGCGTTACCCATACCCTGCTTTATCACTACTTCCCCACTAAGGATGCTTTAATCAAAGCAGTCTATGAAGATGTCTTCGAGTCACGCTGGAAGCCAGAGTGGGAGCAACTGCTAGATGATAAGGATCTCTCTCCCGAGGAAAAATTTAATGCTTTCTATATTGACTACTCAAATACAGTACTAACCTACGATTTTGTCCGTATTTTGATTTTCTCAGGCCTGAGCGATCATTCAATCAGTGACCGCTTCTTTGAATTATTGCGCGATCGCTTATTGCCGCGCCTTATTCGAGAAACCCGTAAACACTGTGGTCGTAGCTCGCGCAGCAAGCCTTCGCAGCGAGAATTAGAATTTCTAATGGGCTTGCATGGCGGTATCTTTTATATTGGTATGCGACGTTGGATTTATGGGCAAGCCATTTATGACTCCGGCAACCCGCATACCGAGCAAGAAATTATTCAGGATCGCATTAGCTCTTACCTCACTTCAGCAAAAACTTTATTTAATACTGGTAAAAAATAAAATGACGAATTTAAGCCTAAATCACTTCTCCATTCGTAGCCTGGAAATTGAACAAACTACCAAGTTTTACTGTGAGGTCTTTGGATTCACAGTTGGGCCTCGTCCGGATTTTCCTTTTCCAGGTGTCTGGCTATACAACGGTGATCAAAACGATTGGGCTAACGCAGTTGTCCATCTCATTGCAATTGATAAGAACAATCCCAATGGCTTGAAACAATATCTCGGGGAACGAGATCCCAGCTCACTCTATGGCTCTGGCGCAGTAGATCATATCGCCTTCTTTGCCAAGGGATTGGAGGCCAAGCTTGCACTACTTGAAAAGCTGGGTGTACCTTGCAGACAACGTACCGTGCCCGCAATTAAATTACACCAAGTCTTTATGGATGATCCTAATGGCATTGTGGTTGAACTGAACTACCCTGCTGCAGAAAAGGCGGCACTAGATGCAAAGGCTGCGTAGGTAAAGATGGCAAAAATACTTGTCATCGGCGGATCTCTTGGCGGCCTATTTGCAGCCAATATATTGCTGCGCCAAGGTCATGATGTCACCTTACTAGAAAAAGCAATCGGCTCATTAGATGGCCGAGGCGCCGGCATCGTAACTCATGACGCTCTTGCAGATGCCTTGAGTGAGGCAGGTATTAAGGTTGATGACAGCCTAGGGATTGCTGTATCGAAGCGAGTTACCTTGGGTCTTGATGGGGAGAACTTGGGCGAAATGCCACTCCCGCAAATCTTGACTTCATGGAGCCGCTTATATCATCTATTGAAAGAGAATTTTCCAAGCGAGCGTTATTTGCAGGGTAAAAATGTCAAAGTGGTCACACAGGACTCTAATAGCGTTCAGGTAAGTTGTGAAGATGGCAGTACTTATCAGGCAGAGCTCCTGATTGCATCAGATGGCATTCGCTCTACAGTCAGATCCCAAGTAGCACCAAACATCCAGCCTGAATACGCAGGATATATTGCGTGGCGTGGAGTTTGTGATGAGAGTAATTTATCAAATTACACCTTAGACACCCTATTTAATTATTTTGGATTTTGCTTACCTAATGGCGAACAGATGCTTGGCTATCCGGTTGCAGGGCCTGGCAATGACACCAGATCCGGCAAACGTCGCTATAACTTTGTTTGGTATCGCCCCGCATCAGAAGATGATGAGCTAGTTAAGCTGCTGACTGATGCAGATGGTCACTATTATCCGACCGGTATCCCACCACTTAAAGTCTCATGGAAGCATATAGCCGAGATGCGCACAGTTGCGCGCAATATTCTGGCACCGCAATATGCAGAAATTTTAGAAAAAACACCCTCACCTTTTTTGCAAGCTATTTATGACGTTCGTTCGGAGCAAATTGTCTTCGGGAGAATCGCCTTGATGGGCGATGCTGCTTTTGTTGGTCGACCTCATGTTGGCATGGGGGTTACCAAAGCAGGTGATGAGGCCATGGTAATTGCACGTCACATCGCGGCCTTAGGAGCAACTCCTGCGGCACTCGAAGCGTATAGCAAGGAGCGCCTTGAATTTGGGCAGCAGGTTGTTGCAAGAGCGCAATACTTAGGGCGCTACATGCAAGCACAAGGTAGCAAAGGTAGCAGAAATAACGATAGCCTACGTAGAAATGCAGATACCGTAATGGCAGAAACGGCCATCGATATTAGTACTTTGCTGGTGGCTGGAAAGGCAGTGCCAGAGTCGCATTAATTAAAACCCGCTGTAGATTTTAGTATCACTAGAAGCATTCAGTTAAGATTTATGTAATACGAAGTAGTCCTATTAATAAACTGTTTTAAATGGAGGAGACAACCATGAAACAAAAAGTAACGAATCAAACTAGAAGAAAAATGTTGATCGGCGGAGCTGCTGCTGCAAGCACTCCCCTGTGGATGAATGTAGCCAGCGCCCAGTCTGAAACAATTAAGATTGGTTTTCCAACACCACTAACTGGGCCATTTTCTGCAGAAGCACAAGATCAAGTTAAAGCAGCTGAATTAGCCATTAAAGAATTTAATGATGCTGGTGGCTTTAATGGACGCAAAGCCGAACTTTTGGTTCGTGACGACAAACTCAACCCAGGTGAGGCTGCAACGCGCACTCTCGAGTTGATTGAAAAAGACAAGGTAAATTATGTTGTCGGCTCGCTCTCAGCTGCAACCCAACTATCTATTAATGCAGTATGCAAAGAACGCAAGGTGCTCTTCAATTCGATTAGTCAATCTGATGCGATTAATGAGGTAAAGGACTGGAGTGTTTATACATTCCATGAGGCGCTCAATCCAACTATGACTGCTGGTGCAGTCGCGCGCTATTCGATCCCTCGCTATGGCAAAAAAATTGTCTACTTAACTGCAGACTATGCCTACGGTCACGAGATGGTGCGTGCATTTGAGCGCGCCGGTAAGGAGATGGGTGCCACTACATTGGCAGATATTCGTCACCCACTTGGCGCATCCGATTACTCTGCATTCTTGCCACGTATTAAAGCCTTGAACCCAGATATTTTGGTACTCTGTAATTTTGGCCGCGATTTAGTTAACTCCGCTAAGCAATGTACAGACTTTGGTCTAAAGTCCAGCATGAAGATTGTGACTCCAGTATTGCTATATACCGCACGCTTAGCTGGCGGGCCAGAAGCATTTGAAGGAATCCTTGGTGGCACTTCATACTACTGGGGACT
>CANGWT010000174.1 GCA_947457745.1 Burkholderiaceae bacterium
ATGTGATCCACGTAGCCGGTAAGATTGATCCAATCTCCGATATCGCCGTGATCGACACCGAATTGGCCTTATCAGATTTAACTACGGTTGAAAAAACCCTTCAACGCTCGAGCAAGGCAGCTAAGTCAGGCAATGACAAAGAGGCCGCAGCTTTGGTAGCTGTGTTGACTAAATTGCAGGCTCATTTAGATCAAGCTCAGCCAGTACGCAGCATGAAGCTGACAGAAGAAGAAAATCTACTCCTAAAGCCGCTCTGCTTAATCACAGCAAAGCCGGCAATGTATATCGCTAACGTCAAAGAAGATGGTTTTGAAAATAATCCTCATTTAGATGCGGTTATTCAGCACGCGGCCAAAGAGGGTGCACCAGTAGTTGCAGTATGCGCTGCAATCGAGGCTGAGATTGCAGACTTGGATGATGCCGATAAAGTAGAGTTCCTTGCCGACCTAGGCATGGAAGAGTCCGGATTAGATCGCGTGATTCGTGCGGGTTATAAGTTGTTGGGGCTACAGACCTACTTTACTGCTGGAGTTAAAGAGGTGCGCGCCTGGACCATACATCAAGGCGATACTGCTCCCCAGGCTGCTGGGGTTATTCATACGGATTTTGAACGTGGCTTTATTCGTGCGCAAACTATTGCATTTGATGACTTTGTTCAATTCAAGGGAGAGTCTGGTGCCAAAGAGGCTGGCAAGATGCGTGCCGAAGGTAAGGAGTATGTCGTTAAAGACGGGGATGTTCTGAATTTCCTCTTTAATGTCTAAAGTGCCATCTCTAAAGAAAAAGCCCTTACTAATAAGGGCTTTTTTGTTTTCGTGTGGGAATAAATCAACCCGCTTTGACAGCCTTTTCTAGGCACTTGGAAATTTCTTCATAGCGCTTGATGGCGGCCTTAGTGGGCACCACTTCTTTTTTACGCCCATCTTCATTCGCCGCCATCTTGATGAAGCCCATGGCACTGAGATTCTTCAGGCGCCCGTGCAGAGTAGCTTGAGAGCCAAACTCAGACAGAGAAATTAAATCACCGACTAATAGGGCTTGCTTGGCATGAAAGCTCACAATGATTTTGTCCAACAGACTTTCTTCGATGGAGTCGAGTTTTTTGCCGGGGTTAATTCGATCAAGTACATCAATCAAATTCAGAAAACGAATATAGCAAGAAGATTTAGTGGTGGACATGATTTGGTGCGGTAAGTAAAAGTGGTTAACCTTAGGGTTTGTACCATTGTAGGCCTATTAAACTTGTTCGCAACTTGTATGTGCTCATAGAATCAACCATACTGGCAACAATGGATAAAACAAGTCGCGAATGGATGACTGGATTTATCGTGAGCGTTCTTGCTTACTCAGGCCTTTTTTATATCAATGATTGGCTTACAACACACCTCACCTATGGTCTAGGCGTTAACTGGATTTATCTTCCAGCTGGCTTACGTTTATTTTTGACGCTCATCTTTGGTTTATCTGGCGCCATTGGCATTGCAATTGCTTCATTTGTAATTTGTTTTTTTGCACAATTTCCACTCGAGCTGACCACCTATATTGGTATCGGCTTGATATCTGGCTTTGCACCCTATCTAGCAAGACTCTTTGTTATGAGCAATATCAGTATCTCGTCTGATTTAAGTAACTTGAGCTTGCAGAAACTGGTAATTTGCATTTTGATTTACGCTGCCCTAAGTTCAGGCTTACACCAATGGTGGTTCGCAGTTCGAGGCCTTGATGAGGCTGGAACTCTTAATCATTTCTTAGTAATGTTGATTGGCGACGTACTCGGGGCAGTAATACTAATCGGGTTGGTTAAATATGGCTTAAATCTAATGAGGCCTTCTAAATCCAATTAATTAAAGAGCTTGCCCAAAGCTACCCCTGGATCATCCGCTCTCATAAAGGCTTCGCCCACCAAGAATGCATTGATCTGATGATCACGCATCAATTGCACATCTGCACGATTCATGATTCCGGATTCGGTAACCAGGGTTTTGCCAGCGGGAACCATTGACAGCAAGGACAGGGTTGTTTGAAGGGTAACTTCAAAAGTCTTCAGGTTGCGATTATTGATTCCAAGCAATGGTGTCTTTAATTCAAGGGCTTGCTCTAATTCAGAAGCATCATGAACCTCAACGAGGACATCGAGACCGAGTTCATGAGCACAAGCTTCTAGCTCCTTCATTTGATTGAGCTCTAGGCAGGCCACAATGAGCAAAATAGCATCAGCACCTATTGCCCTTGCTTCATAGACTTGATAAGGGTCAATCGTAAAGTCTTTGCGCAATACTGGAATTTCACATGCAGCTCTTGCGGCCTGAAGGTAAGCATTAGCCCCCTGAAAATATTCTTTATCTGTGAGTACGGATAAACAGGCTGCCCCATTTTTTTCATAGGACTGAGCAATCTCAGTTGGCTGAAAATTTGCTCGCAAGATTCCTTTGCTTGGGCTAGCTTTCTTAATCTCGGTAATTACGCCGGCTTTGCCTGCTGCAATCTTTCGCTCGATAGATTGAATAAAGCCCCGTGGCTTTAAAGGCGCATCACGATTATTTTCTTCAGCTTGATCACGTTGATTAGCTAAAGAGATCTTTTTCGAATCAGCAGATATCTCAATTTTCTTTGTAGCAACAATTTTGTCGAGGATATCGCTCATGAAGATCTTTATTAATATTGGGTTGCAGCTACAAACTGGTCTAACTTTTGACGGGCGGCGCCAGAGGCAATAGCTGCTTGTGCCATCTGAATGCCGCCAGCAATACTCGGTGCCACATCAGCTACGTAAAGTACCGCACCAGCATTGAGGCAAACAATATCACTTGCTGGGCCAGGTGTTTTATTGAGTACATCCAAAACAATGGCTTTAGATTCTTCGGCATCAGCCACCTTAAAGCTATTAGTCGGAGCTGTACTCAAGCCAAAGTCTTTTGGGTGAATCTCGTATTCATGGACCTGACCATCTTTTAATTCGCCTACGAGAGTAGGACCCTCAAGAGAGATTTCATCCAAACCATCGCGACCATAGACCACCAGTGCATGATCCATTCTCATTGCTTGCAAGACACGCGTCTGAATGCCGACTAAGTCTGCATGGAACACGCCCATCAGGATGCGCCTGGCATCTGCTGGGTTTGTAAGAGGGCCCAAGATATTGAAAATCGTGCGCACACCCAAATCTTTACGAATCGGCACAACATTCTTCATCGCAGGATGATGGTTTGGTGCAAACATAAAGCCTGCCCCTACATCAGAAATGCATTTTGCAACTTGCTCAGGTGAGAGTGAGAGCTTAACGCCTAAGGACTCCAGAATATCTGCGCTACCTGATTTGCTACTCACGCTGCGATTACCATGCTTAGCAATTTTTGCGCCCGCCGCTGCGGCGACAAACATG
>CANGWT010000175.1 GCA_947457745.1 Burkholderiaceae bacterium
TGTTGAACCCAGAAATGCGTGAACGTTTGGCAAAGCTCAATCCTACCGCTGCGGCGCGTTTAGCAAATCGCCTGACAGAGGCATCACAAAGAAATTACTGGCAGCCTGATGCAGAGATGCTGAAGCAGATGCAAGAAGCAAATGATGAGCTTGAGGATCGCCTCGAGGGTATTTATGACAATCTTACTGTAGTCGCTTAAGGGGTTCAATATGAGCATGCTAGATCGAATTAATCAAAGTCTTGAAGATGCAATGCATTTGTCCTACTCCAAGCAGGGGCCTCAGCTGTTACAGGAGGCAATGCATTACTCGGTATTTCCTGGAGGCGCCAGAATTCGTCCTCAATTATGTTTAGCAGTGGCATCTGCTTGTGGGGATGACGATCCCGCTCTATCTAATGCAGCGGCTAGCGCAATTGAGTTATTGCATTGCGCGTCTTTAGTTCATGACGATTTACCTTGTTTTGATGATGCGGAGTTACGACGTGGCAGACCTTCGGTGCACGCTGCCTATGGTGAGCGTATTGCTGTGCTCGCAGGCGATGCCCTCATCGTTTTAGCTTTTCAGTGCCTAGCAAGTTCAGGTACTCGATCAATATTCCGCTTGGCCCCATTGATGAACACAATCGCAATGAGTGTGGGCTCCCCTCACGGCATTGTTGCTGGTCAAGCCTGGGAGTGTGAGCCAAAGGTAGATTTGAATGATTATCAACGCGCTAAAACAGGATCCTTGTTTGAGGCCGCAACAGCGGCTGGCGCCCAAGCTGCGGGTGCAGATGCGGCAACTTGGAGGCCTTTGGGGGAGTGGCTTGGTGAAGCCTATCAAGTTGCAGATGATATTCGTGATGTGGTTGCAGATCAGAGTATTTTAGGGAAACCCTGCGGCCAGGACGTTGCCCATAATCGCCCCAGCTCTGCAAAAGATTTAGGTTTAACTGGGGCGGTGCAACGTTTTGATGAATTAGTACAAAAAGCAATTGCCTCAATACCCCATTGCAAAGGCGAGAAAATGTTGCGTGGCTTAGTACGGCAAGAGTCGGAGCGGCTAGTGCCATCAGATTGGTTTAAGGATAAGGAGAGAAAGATCCTAGTTGGCCAAACCAGCCATTCTTAAACTACACCCTTTTTTAATTCATAAATTGCCATTCATGGAGCGTTTCTTCGATTGGCGAAATCGTCTCATTGCCTCACCAAGCTTTCAGCGCTGGGCTACCCGTTTCCCCCTCACTCGCTGGCTAGTCAGAAAGCAAGCCTCTGACATCTTTGATTTGATGGCAGGCTTTGTTTACACCCAAGTCCTACTTGCCTGCACCCAAGTTAATCTTTTTGATATCTTGGCTAATGGCGCCCTGAGCTTTGGCGAGCTTCAAAAACAAACCCCTTTAAAGCCAGCCGGCTTGAGACGTTTATTAGATGCGGCTGTTGCCATCCAGTTGCTGGTCAAACGTAGCGAAGATCGTTATGCCCTCAGCATGAAGAGCGCCCCGTTAGTTGGCAATATTGCTATTCTGGATATGGTTAAGCACCATGCTGACTTCTATCGCGACTTGTGTGATCCGATTGCTTTATTACAGGGTGATAAAAGCTCTGTTGCTCTAAATGAGTATTGGTCTTACATCACACCGGAGAAGGGTGCCGCACCTGAGAATTTATCAGCCGAAACAGTTGCTGATTACTCTAAATTGATGGCGCATACCCAATCACTGGTGACAGATGAGATTCTCGATGCCTATCCAATGGATAAGCACCACATTGTTTTAGATATTGGCGGTGGCCAAGGTGCTTTTATTAAAAGATTGGCCGGTCGCTACTCCCACCTTACTTTCAAATTATTTGATATTCCTGGTGTAGCAGAGCTATCCAATGCTCACTTTAAGGAAATTGGTTTATCAAACAGAGCGCAGGCTGTAGGCGGAAACTTTTTCCAAGACCCTCTACCTAAGGGCTGCGATCTAGCAACTCTAGTTCGAGTGATTTTTGATCATGATGACGTTCGGGTAAAGCAGTTGCTTGCCAATGTGTTTGACGCCCTCAATCCAGGCGGGACTTTGTTGCTCGCTGAGCCTATGGCTGAGACCAAGGGATTTGAGGCAATGGGTCATGCCTATTTTGGCTTTTATCTCCTAGCGATGGGTAGGGGAAGACCTAGAACTGAAGCAGAAATCAGCGATTTATTAAGTCAAGCAGGCTTTACGGATATCAGGCTACTAAATTCTTATATGCCATTGAATGCACAAATATTGCAGTGCAATAAAGCTGGCAATTTTGGCCCATAAAAGTCTTTAAAGGCCTATCCGGATAGGTTTTTTCTAAAAAGTTTACTTAGTAGAGAAAACCCCTAGATGACAAGTGGGCAAATACAGGTTAAAAACAAAGTGTAAATATTTTTTTACACATTTAATCGAAAAAACAATAATACTTAGTGAGCAATGACTAATCAATATCAAACAAGAGCGATCGTTCTGGAAAGACCAGAAAGTGTAGCTCTTACCGATCTTGAATTAACCCCCATGACCCCCATAGATGTCTTGGTTGAGATGGAGTGGAGCGGAATAAGTACTGGTACAGAAAAGTTATTGTGGACTGGAAAAATGCCGAATTTTCCTGGTATGGGCTATCCATTGGTACCCGGTTACGAGTCTGTTGGCAGAGTAGTAAAAGCAGGTGCAGATTCCACTTTGCAGATAGGTCAAAGAGTATTTGTTCCTGGGGCAAAGTGCTACGGAGAGATTAAAGGCTTGTTTGGTGGTGCAGCTTCGCGGGTAGTTGTAGACAGTAATCGCGTGATTGCTATTCAAGATCATTTAGGTGAAGAAGCCATCCTTTTTGCTTTAGCTGCCACTGGCTACCACGTAACTTCTGGTGCCGGACAAGAGCAACCAGATTTGATTATTGGTCATGGCGTATTAGGTCGCTTGATTGCACGGATTGCAGTTGCAAAGGGTAAGCGCCCGGTTGTTTGGGAGACCAATGCAGGGCGTCGCGAAGGTGCCGTAGGTTACGACGCAATTGATCCCAAAGATGACCAAGTGAAAAAATATAAAACGATTGTGGATGTCAGTGGTGATGCCCGCTTAGTTGATACGCTAATCAGCTGCCTTGCGCCCGGCGGTGAAATAGTGCTTGCTGGTTTTTATGACACGATTTCTTTTTCATTTCCTCAAGCCTTTATGCGGGAAGCACGCATTCGTATTGCGGCGCAGTGGGCGCCTGGAGATTTAGTGGCAATAAAAGATTTAGTCGAGTCCGGTAAATTAAGTTTGGATGGTTTGATTACGCATCGCTCCTCACCGAATGATGCAAATGCGGCCTATCACACGGCTTTTAACAATATTGATTGTTTAA
>CANGWT010000176.1 GCA_947457745.1 Burkholderiaceae bacterium
TAAAAAGTGCGGTCGCTGCTGGCATCACACCCAAGATGTTGGGGTGAATACCGAACATCCAGAGCTGTGCGGTCGTTGCATCAGCAATCTTTTTGGAAGCGGTGAATCCCGCCTTTTTGTATAAAAAATATAGTAAAAAGTCACCACCACATCATGAGCACAAACCTCTCTTTTCTCCGTTATCTAGTAATTGCAATCATTACGCTTCTGCTTGATCAGTTGAGTAAATGGTCTGCCTTGAGTAATTTGCAGTTAGGTGTACCAGAACCCGTTTTGCCATTTATGAACTGGTTATTGCTATTTAATCCAGGAGCAGCGTTCTCATTTTTAGCGCAAAGTTCTGGCTGGCAACGTTGGTTCTTTACAGTCCTTGGCTTAGCAGCGTCTGCTTACATTCTTTGGCTACTGCGAAAGAGCTTGGGTGACAAGATGCTCTGCTGGGCTCTCAGCCTCATTCTGGGCGGCGCACTAGGCAATGTCCTAGATCGCATCATGTATGGCGCTGTGGTCGACTTCATTGACCTGCATTACGCCAACTGGCATTGGCCAGCCTTCAATATTGCTGATAGCGCTATTTGTATCGGTGCAGCACTCATCATTTGGGGTGAGTTACGCAAGTCATTTGGCAAAACCTCCCAATCCCTTTAAGCTGGCATCATGCAATCACTTTTAAATAAGAAAATCGTTCTTGGCATTTCTGGTGGCATCGCGGCCTACAAGTGTGCAGAGCTAGCCCGTCAGTTGATGCAAGAAGGTGCCAGCGTCCAAGTGGTGATGACAGAAGCCGCCCAGCAATTTGTGACACCTGTCACTATGCAGGCACTCACAGGCAATCCCGTTTACACCAGCCAATGGGATAGCAGCATTGCCAACAACATGGCGCACATTGAACTCTCTAGAGCTGCGGATGCAATTTTGATTGCACCCGCAAGTGCAGATCTCATGGCTAAGCTCTCGCTCGGGTTGGCTGATGACTTGCTCAGCACCTTATGCCTAGCAAGAGATTGCCCACTCCTCTTGGCGCCCGCTATGAACAAGCAAATGTGGGAGCATGCGGCCACACAAAGAAGCGCAGCACGGCTCATGGCTGATAAGGTCACATTGCTAGGCCCAGCCAGCGGCTTTCAAGCCTGTGGTGAAGTCGGCTTTGGGCGCATGCTTGAGCCTGCAGAAATTACCGAGCAACTCATAGCCTTCTTTCAGAAGAAGCCACTCCTTGGCAAACGCGTACTGATTACAGCGGGACCCACCTTTGAAGCTATTGATCCTGTTCGAGGGATTACCAATCGCAGCTCTGGCAAGATGGGCTTTGCGATCGCTCGTGCCGCTCTTGAGGCTGGCGCAGAAGTGCACTTAGTAGCAGGTCCATGCGATCTCAGCACGCCATTAGAGGCAACAGGAAAAATTACCCGCACTAATGTGGTCAGCGCCAAAGAAATGCATGCAGCCACCATGCAATCTGCTGACTGCGACATTTTCTTTGCTGTGGCTGCAGTGGCTGACTGGGGTATTGCCAAACCAGCCAAAGAAAAGATGAAGCGCCAAGGTAAGCAAGCTCCAAATTTAGAATTTATAGCTAATCTAGATATTCTTGCTGATGTAGCAAAAACCGTCAAAACTAAAGGTGGGAAGTTGTCCCCCTACTGCGTTGGCTTTGCGGCTGAATCTACTGAGCTCCAAAAGCATGCAGAAGAAAAGCGCAAACGCAAAGGCATTCCGATGATCGTCGGTAATATTGGTCCAGATACCTTCGGTAGCGATCTCAACCAACTACTCATCGTCGATGAGAGCGGTAGCAAGAAAATGGCTAAGGCCCCAAAGCTTCAGCTTGCACGTCAGCTCATTCAGTTAGTCGCCAAGAAAATTTAATCTCGCTTTAGGAAATTCTATGCACGAACTTCAAGTCAAAATTCTCGATGAGCGTATGCGCGATCAATTGCCTGCATATGGAACCCCTGGTAGCGCTGGATTAGATCTGCGCGCCTGCATTAATGAAGTCATTGAAATTGCACCAGGACAAACAGTCCTCGTCCCAACGGGTTTAGCGATTTATGTAGAAGATCCACGCTATGCCGCATTCATCTTGCCACGCTCTGGTCTTGGCCATAAGCATGGCATCGTTCTCGGAAATTTAGTTGGGCTGATTGACTCAGATTACCAAGGCCAACTCATGGTGAGCACTTGGAATCGGGGCTCAACAGCATTCAAATTAGAGCCCATGGAGCGCTTAGCGCAACTGGTAGTGATGCCAGTTCAACAAGTAGAACTCAAAGTCGTTGAGGAGTTCACTGAGAGCGGTCGCGGAGCTGGCGGGTTTGGCAGTACCGGTCGTAGTTAAATTAAGCTGTTACTCCACCTTACCGATTTTCTTGACGATGTCGCCCATTTGAGAAGACTCTTTGTCCCAATAAACCTTGAACTCAGGCGCATCTAGATATTGGATGGGGCTTCCAGCAGTATTAATTACCGAACGAACGCGCTCATCATTAGCAGCTTGCTTAGCCGCTTCACGTAAGCGATTAGTGATGTTTTCTGGGGTAGCGCTAGGAACAAAGAGCCCAGCCCATTGAGAAAATTCGATCTTCACTCCCATTTCTTTAAAGCTAGGCACGTCAGGCATGCTAGCCAATCTACCATCACCCCAATGGGCAAGGGCGCGGACTTTGCCTGCCTTTATCTGCGAAACAATTGAGGAAGGTCCTGTAGCAATTGCATCAACATGACCGCCTAATAGACCCACGATAGCTGGGCCCGCTCCTGTGTAAGGTATATGTACCATATAGAACTTTTCGGAAGACTTGAGCATTTCCATGGGCACATGCATCGTGCCGTAATTCCCAGAAGAGCCGAAGTTATATTTACCAGGATTAGCGCGCATTGCAGCGACAAAAGACTTGTAATCTTTCCATGGACTATCTGCCCTAACCACTAAAACGGTCGGATCGGCGGTAAAGCGCGCTATTGGTTTTAATTGATTTAACTGAAAAGATTGTTCACGCCCAACAATTTTATCCGCCTCAGGAATGATGGAAATTGAAGATAAGGCCATCAAGATGGTGTAACCATCTGGTTTCGATTTAGCTACTGCCGCCATACCAATTCCCCCGCCAGCACCCGGTTTATTCTCAACAACTACTGGCTGACCTAGGATTCTGGAAAGGGCATCAGCAACAGGCCTTCCCACGGTATCCGCTACGCCGCCCGGTGGAAATGGTACGACCATATTGATAGATTTTGTGGGCCATGATTCAGATGTTTGTGCAAATACTGAAGTGAA
>CANGWT010000177.1 GCA_947457745.1 Burkholderiaceae bacterium
TCAGCATTGCAATCATCGCCTGAGAATCTAACTTAGCACCTACTTTTGCTACCACTACCGCCATTACTGCTTCGCCAAAATCAGGGTGCGGGATACCGATGACGGCACTTTCATCAACCCCATCCATATCGTCGATAAAACTTTCGATTTCTTTTGGGTAGACGTTATAGCCACCAGAGATAATAAGATCCTTACTTCGGCCAACGATGCAGAGATAATCCTTTGGAGCATTACCACCATTAGCAGCACCACCCCAGCGACCGACGTCACCCGTCTTAAACCAACCGTCTTTAGTAAACTCTTCGGCAGTTTTTTCAGGCATGCGCCAGTAGCCCTTAAATATATTTGGGCCTTTAACCTGAATGCTGCCGATTTCATTAACGCCACAAGGCTTATTATTTTCATCAACCACACGAACCTTAACACCAGGCAAGGGAAGTCCAACAGAGCCACCTACTCGATCCCCTTTATACGGATTGGAAACTAGCATTACCGTTTCACTCATGCCGTAACGCTCAAGAATAGACTGACCAATCACTTCCTTAAAGATATTGAACGTTTCAGTGAGAAGAGGTGCAGAACCAGAAACAAACAAGCGCATATTACGCGTAACGTTTTTATTGAAAGCTTTGTCTGCAAGAAGTCGTACGTAGAACGTTGGCACGCCCATCATGACAGTAGAATTTGGCATGTGATGAATCAGTTGTGCAGTGTCTAAACGCGGCAACCAAATCATCTTGCTACCGTTAATCAACGCACCATGAGCTGCAACAAATAAACCATGGACATGGAAGATTGGCAGCGCATGCAATAAGACATCGTCTTTTTTCCAGCCCCAAAACTTCTGCAGGACTTGCGCATTGCTTCCCAAATTATGATGGGTGAGCATTGCGCCCTTACTCCGACCTGTGGTCCCAGAGGTATACAAGATAGCTGCTAAATCATCACCCTTCACGGGGACAGTTTTGAACTTGTCACTTTGGATACCGGCACGTTCTAGCAAAGTACCCTTGCGATCGTCATCCAAGGTAAAGACCTGTTTTGTGCCTGCTTTAAAAGCTACCTTAGACACCCAAGAGAAGTTCTTGCTGCTACAAACCACAACTGCTGGCTCAGCATTCTCAAGGAAGTATTGAATCTCTGCAGCCTGATACGCGGTATTGAGGGGCAGGTAGACATAGCCCGCCTTTATAGTGGCCAGATATAAAAATAGTGCCTCTGGTGATTTCTCAACCTGAACCGCAATACGAGATCCTGCTGGCAGTTTGAGACTCTTCAGAAGATTCGCTATCTTTGCAGTAGCACGCTCTAGATCACTCCATGAGTAATAGAGTCCGTCATGCGTTTCTAATGCACATGCTTGTTTATCTTTTGGAAAACCTTTTTCCAATAGCGAATATAAATTCATTAGAGCCTCAAAACCAATCCAATAAAACTGAAAATCAATCTAACGAGGCACCAGACTTCTTAACCACGCCAGACCAACGCACAACATCAGCCTGCACTTGCTTTCCAAAAGCCTCGCCATAGAGATTAGGCGTGTCGGATCCATTTTTCTCCCAAATTGATTTGAGCTTTGGATTGTTTAGCGCCTTTTGAACTTCGGCAATCATCTTGTCTACGATTGGCTTTGGGGTTCCGGCTGGTGCGAATACAGAGTACCAAGTAGATACTTCGTAGTCAGGCAAGCCAGCCTCCTTAAAGGTAGGCACATTAGGAATGGCAGTTGAACGCTTATTGGATGCCACAGCAATTGCCACTAGCTTACCTGCATTAATTTGCGGAGCAGAAGTAGCAAGGCCATCAAATTCCAAGTCGATTTGACCGGCTAACAAGTCATTCATGGCTGGGCCAGCACCACGATAAGGAATATGAGTGATAAATGTGCCTGTTTGTATCTTAAAGAGCTCACCAGCCAAGTGATGAACTGTGCCACTGCCTGCACTTGCATAATTATACTTACCAGGGTTTTTCTTCATGAGCGCAATGAACTCTTTGGCGTTACGGGCACTCACTTTTTGGGGGTTAACAACCAAAACCTGTGGGACGTTTGCAATCATCGCAACTGGAATAAAACTCTTCTCAATATCGTAATCCAAATTTTTATACATGGATGGTGCGATTGTGTGATGAGTTGCGCCGATAAACCAGGTGTAGCCATCTGGGGCTGCTTTTGCCGCCACTGACGCACCAACGGTTCCGCCTGCACCACCGCGATTATCAATCACGAACTGTTTACCTAATTGCTCAGTCAATTGTGCTGCTAAAGGTCTTGCAAAAGCATCGGTTCCACCACCTGCTGGGAACGGATTCAAAAAAGTGACCTGTTTAGCTGGCCATTCCTGAGCAAAAACTGTTAAAGGTGCAGCGCAGATTAAAAAGGCAGCTTTTTTAAAAGCACTAATCAATAATCCTGATGAGTTATTTTTTTTATTAAACACTTTGTCTCCTTCAATTTAATTTAAAGTTGGGTTTTGTAAGTACTGAGTGATTCTAAGGGTAGTTAATACATGATGCAAAAGTATGTATAAGGGAAAACACTAAGGGGACATTAAACGACCCACCGCCTTGGAATAGACGATTTCGCCGTTTGCAAAGCGCTCATGATTATCCTCCACGCTTCCTAGGTCATATAGATAGTTAACCATCAGCCCGGCCGACTCACGCAACCCCTTGCGTGACAAATCCCCTGCCCAATTAATCAGATGCAACTTAGCGCCATTACCTAAATGAAACTTAGCCACGGGATTGCCATCACGCCCAGTAGAAGCAAGGCCTAGATAGATGCTGGCCAAGGTCAATAAGGCCTCTTTTTCCTTTTCGGAAGCCAGATCGGGGTGCCAACCACCCGCCAATCGCTCACTCCAAGAATGGCTCTCCAGCTTTAGCACTGCCAAGGCTGCATCTCGCGCCACCTTGAGATTCGGCTTTAATCTTTCAGAAGGAATACCATCACCTAAATTTGCACCAGCAGCGACCCAATCTATAAATCCTGGAATTGGCGACAAAGTCACAAACGTTTTTACCCCAGGAAATTCTGCGTGCAACTGCTCTGCTACTCGCTTAATTAAGAAGTTCCCCATCGATACTCCGCGTAGACCAGACTCGCAATTGCTAATCGAGTAAAAGACTGCAACCTTATATTGAGAGGCTTGATCCACTACGTCTGCTTTTTTATCCACTAATGGTGCGATGATTTTTGGAATCTCGGGTAGAAGGGCAACCTCAACAAAAATTAA
>CANGWT010000178.1 GCA_947457745.1 Burkholderiaceae bacterium
GTAAAGTAAATTGCACTCTCCCATTGAAACCGATGCAGTCATTATTGGCGCCGGTCCAGTGGGACTCTTCCAAGTCTTCGAACTTGGACTCCTTGAAATAAAAGCGCATGTTATAGACTCTCTTCCCGAATTAGGTGGTCAATGCATCGAGCTCTATCCCGACAAACCTATCTATGACATTCCCGCGATACCAGTTTGTACTGGTCGGGAGCTAGTCAGCAAACTCATAAAACAAATTGAGCCATTTGCGCCACAGTTTCATTTAAATCAAGAGGTCTCCACCTTGGAAAAGCAGGCGGATGGTCGCTTTTTGATTGCTACCTCCCAAGATCAGCACTTCTTATGCAAGGCAGTATTTATTGCTGCTGGTGTTGGTGCTTTTCAGCCACGCACACTTAATCTAGATGGCATTGAGGCCCTAGTAGACCGACAAGTGTTCTATCGCATTAGAGACCCAGAGCAATTTTCAGGGAAGAAGATTGTGATTTGTGGTGGTGGAGATTCTGCGTTAGATTGGGCATTCCACTTTATCGGAAAAGCTGCGAGCGTGACACTCATTCATCGTCGAGATGAATTCAAAACCATGCCTCAATCAGTAGCTAAGATGCGCGCACTATGTGCCTCTGGCGAAATGCAATTATTGATTGGTCAAATTACCGGCATTGAATCTTCCAATAGTAAGCTCACTCAAATTGCTGTCACCAATATTGAAGGCACAGTTGAGGCAATTACCTTAGATTCGCTCTTACTTTTTTATGGCCTCTCACCCAAATTAGGTCCAATTGCAGACTGGGGTCTCGACATCGATCGCAAACAAATTGCTGTGGATACCGCCTGCTTTCAGACAAGTACACCTGGTATATATGCCATTGGAGATATCAACATCTACCCAGGCAAGAAAAAGCTGATCTTATCTGGCTTTCATGAGGCAGCCTTGGCAGCCTTTGCCGCAGCTGCCTACATAGCCCCTGAAAAGCAGATTCAACTCCAGTACACCACTACCTCCCCTAAGCTTCATAAAGTACTTGGGGTTAGCCCAAGCACATTCGAGTAAGCTCTCCATATCACTGAATTATTTGACTGAATAAACCAATGCGTCAATATCACAATCTTATGAAGGAAGTCATCGAAAAGGGTGTCCAAAAAGCCGATAGAACCGGCACTGGGACAATCTCTATCTTTGGCCACCAGATGCGTTTTAATCTGGCCGAAGGCTTTCCGATGGTGACTACCAAGAAGCTTCACCTGAAGTCCATCATCCTGGAATTACTTTGGTTTCTCAAAGGCAGTACGGATAATAATTGGCTCAGAGAGCGCGGTGTTTCCATCTGGAATGAATGGGCAGCCCCAGACGGTGACCTAGGCCCGATCTATGGTTATCAGTGGCGCTCTTGGCCTGCGCCTAATGGAGAACATATTGATCAGATCGCTGAGGTCGTAGAGACTCTTAAAAAGAATCCAGACTCACGTCGAATGATTGTTTCCGCATGGAACGTGGCTGACATTCCACGCATGGCTTTAGCGCCTTGTCACGCTTTCTTTCAGTTTTACGTAGCTGATGGCAAGTTATCTTGCCAACTTTATCAACGTAGCGCAGATATCTTCTTAGGCGTACCTTTTAATATCGCCAGCTATGCCCTGCTGACCCATATGATGGCCCAGCAATGTAATCTAGAGGTTGGTGACTTTATATGGACCGGTGGAGACTGCCATCTTTATAATAACCACTTAGAGCAGGTCAATCTCCAGCTATCCAGAGACTTCCTTCCGTTGCCCAAGCTCAATCTTCTTCGTCAGCCAGCCTCTATATTTGATTATGAGTTCGAAGATTTTGAAATCGCCGGCTATGAATCTCACCCCGCTATTAAAGCCCCCGTTGCCATTTAAGAAAGTAGATTACTGATGAATATACCTACATACCCAGCCATCTCGATGATAGTTGCCCGCTCGAGTAATCACGTGATTGGGCGAAATAATCAAATGCCCTGGAAGATTTCTGCAGACCTGCAGTTCTTTAAAAAAGTGACTATGGGCCATCCAGTCATCATGGGTCGCAAGACTTGGGAATCAATTGGTCGCCCGCTTCCCGGACGTCGTAATATTGTGGTGAGTCGCAATGCCGACCTCCAACTAACAGGTGCTGAAGTAGCTCACTCTCTTGATGCGGCACTCGCTACTCTGAATGAATTCCCCCGCGTATTTGTGATTGGCGGAGAACAACTCTTCACCCAGGCATTTCCCAAAGCAGATCGCCTCTACATCACTGAAATCGATATTGATGTGCGGGGTGGCGATACCTTCTTTGAAGTTCCCAATTCATCAGAATGGAAAGAAGTGGAGCGAACTCAAGCATCTGAAGGCGAAGTTACTTTTAATTTCCTAACGCTTGAGCGTATATAAAAAATTGATCGCTTATAAAAGTCTAGATTAGCAAACAACCAGTTATGATCTTTTCAGTGCTTCACTCACAACACTAAGGCAAGCAAATGCACATTCTAAGCCGTATTACTTTTGCATCAATCTGTTTACTTTCAGCCACCCAGATATCTATTGCCGCAGGCAATGCCGACATCATTTTTTATGGTGGTGACATTCTTACGATGAACAAAGCTCAGCCTTCAGCGGAAGCTGTTGCAGTTCAGGGCAATAAAATTATTCAGGTTGACTCTCTAGCAAAGCTCAAGGCTATACAAGGAAAAGATACCAAGCTGATTAACTTAAATGGGCAAACCTTAATGCCTGGCTTAGTAGAACCTCATGTACATATTATCGGAACGGCATTTTCAGAAGAGATCTTTCTAAATCTATCTAATTTCACAATGCCGCATGACACCTTAGATGGTTTGGTGGCAAAGTTAACGGCATATAGCAAAAACTTTAAAGATGGTGAATGGATTAATGCGTTTGGGGTTGACCCATCTAGAACTGATCCATTTATGTCTGAATTAACGGCGGACGTATTGGATAGGGTCTCTACCACTAAGCCCATATTTGTCATGAACCAAAGTATGCATATTGCTTACGTTAATCACAAAGCATTAGAAATAGCGGGCTTGACTGATTCCAGTCCAGACCCCAAGGGTGGTAAGTTCCTAAAAGACAGTAAGGGGCGTTTAACTGGCGTTGTTTATGAAGCGCCTGCTTTTTATCGATTCCTAAATAAGATGCCTCAACCTACCCAAGAAGTTGTTGAGCAGGCTGTAGCTAAGGTTGGCCA
>CANGWT010000179.1 GCA_947457745.1 Burkholderiaceae bacterium
GATAACATCGAACAACGCGTTAAGAAGATCGTCGCTGAGCAATTGGGCGTCGCAGAAGCAGAGATCAAGAATGAATCTTCTTTTGTGAATGACCTAGGCGCAGACTCTCTTGACACTGTTGAATTGGTAATGGCTTTGGAAGATGAATTCGGGATTGAAATTCCGGATGAAGAAGCTGAGAAAATTACTACTGTTCAGCTTGCTATCGATTTTGCTCAGTCTAAAGCTCAGGGTTAATTCCCTAGCTTAGTTAAAAGCTATTACTGTGTCAGCATCAAATGGCCGCCGCCGGATTGTTATTACTGGCTTAGGCCTGATTTCACCAGTTGGTAACTCGGTTGATGTAGCTTGGTCTAATTTGCTCGCGGGCAAATCAGGCATTGCTACTATCACTAAGTTTGACCACACGCCGCTGAGCGTGCATTTTGCTGGCGAGGTGAAAGACTTTAAGGTCGAAGAATATGTTTCTGCCAAAGAGGCGCGTCATATGGATACCTTTATCCATTATGGCATCGCAGCTGGTACGCAAGCGATTCGCGACAGTGGTTTACAGATAACCGAAGAGAACGCGGAACGCGTGGGCGTCATGGTTGGCTCAGGCATTGGTGGTTTGCCAATGATCGAAGAGACTGGCGCTGAATTGTTAGCTCGTGGTCCTCGTCGTATCTCCCCATTCTTTGTGCCAGGCTCCATCATCAATATGATTTCTGGTCACCTCAGCATCTTGTTTGGCCTTAAGGGTCCAAACGTTGCTGCGGTCACTGCCTGCACTACCGGTTTGCACAGCATTGGGTTGGCAGCACGCTTAATTCAGTATGGTGATGCCGATGTGATGGTTGCTGGTGGGGCTGAATCCACTATCTCTGCATTGGGTGTTGGCGGCTTTGCTTCAGCCCGCGCACTATCAACTCGTAATGATGATCCTGCAACTGCTTCACGCCCATGGGATAGGGACCGTGATGGTTTCGTGCTAGGCGAGGGCGCAGGGGTTGTGGTACTAGAAGAGTATGAGCACGCTAAAGCGCGTGGTGCAAAAATCTACTGTGAACTCTTAGGTTTCGGTATGAGTGGTGACGCGTATCACATGACCGCCCCAAATATGGATGGTCCACGCCGTTGTATGGTTAATGCCATGCGCGATGCCGGTTTAAATCCAGATCAAATTCAATATATCAATGCACACGGCACATCTACACCTTTGGGTGACAAGAACGAAACTGGTGCGATTAAAGCTGCCCTAGGCGATCACGCTAAGAAGATTTTGATTAACTCCACTAAGTCGATGACTGGCCATCTTTTGGGCGGTGCTGGCGGCTTGGAGTCCGTCTTTACCATTCTGGCGCTGCACAACCAGAAGTCTCCACCAACAATCAACATCTTCAATCAAGATCCAGAGTGTGATTTAGATTACTGCGCCAATACTGCTCGCGATGTGAAGATTGACCATGCCATTAAAAACAACTTTGGCTTTGGGGGTACTAACGGCACCTTGATATTTGGCAAACTGACCTAATATCCTTAGTAGGCTCTTCTTTTCTTATTCCAATCATTGGTTTTTACCAAGCAGATCTATAGCACTATGAAAAAGTATCTTATTACACTCTTGGCTATCTTTAGCTTGGGGCAAATCGCGCTTATCCCCCAGGCCTACGCCCAGAGCCCACGTGTCTCTATTCCTGACTTTGCCGACTTAGTTGAGCGAGCAAGTCCAGCTGTAGTGAATATCCGAACCACTGAAAAAGTCCTGCAGCAGCAAGCTCAGGGCGGTATTCCTGGAATGCCTGAGGACCAGGCTGAGTTCTTCCGTCGCTTCTTTGGGGTGCCTATGCCAGGGTCACCTAGCGGACCCAAGCAAGCGCAACCTAATTCTGGCAAGCCTCAAGAGGCTGATCGCGGCGTAGGCTCGGGCTTCATTATTGAATCCAATGGCTTGATTTTGACTAATGCCCACGTGGTCGAGGGCGCGACTACCATCTACGTCACCTTGACAGACAAGCGTGAGTACAAGGCCAAGTTATTGGGTATGGATAAGCGAACTGATATGGCGGTAGTCAAAATCGATGCACGTGATTTACCTAAGCTGCCACTAGGGGATTCTTCTCGGGTGAGAGTGGGTGAGTGGGTATTGGCAATTGGCTCCCCATTTGGCCTCGAAAACACTGTGACTGCTGGCATCGTGTCTGCCAAAAGTCGTGATACAGGTGATTACTTGCCCTTCATTCAGACTGACGTAGCTGTTAATCCCGGCAACTCGGGCGGCCCTTTATTAAATACCGCTGGACAAGTGATTGGCATTAACTCGCAAATCTTTAGCCGCTCTGGCGGATATATGGGCATCTCTTTTGCCATTCCAATTGATGAAGCGATGCGTGTTGCAGATCAACTGCGCACCAATGGAAAAATGACTCGAGGTCGTATCGGTGTTGCTCTGGGTGAGATGACCAAGGAGATAGCAGAAAGTTTAGGACTGGGTAAACCCCGTGGAGCCTATGTTCGCAACGTGGAGCCGGGTGGTCCAGCGGCAGCGGGTGGCATTGAGTCTGGCGATGTGATTTTGAGCTTTAATGGTCGCGATATTAGTAAGTCCACTGATCTGCCAAGAGCTGTTGGGGAAACGAAGCCAGGAACTAGCGCTAACATACAGGTTTGGCGTAAAGGCTCCACTAAGGATTTGATGGTTTCTGTAGTGGATACCGAAGCAGGTCAAGCTGCCGTGAAAAAGTCCGATAACTCAGGTTCATCTGGCGGCAATGCCAATTCTCTTGGAGTGGCAGTTGCTGAGCCCTCAGATAGCAAGAAAAAGGAACTCAATATTCGCGGAGGTGTCGAGGTTACTGGTTTAGGGGATGGCCCCTTAGCGCGCTCAGGAGTCCGTCCTGGGGATGTGCTCATTAGAATTGCGGATGTCGATATCACTGGGGTAAAGCAGTTTGAGGGTCTTGTGAAGGGTTTGGAATCTAATAAGTCGGTTCCGGTTTTTGTTCGTCGGGCTGATAGCACCCTAATTATTCCAATAAAGCCAAAATAAGCCAAAACCTTGTTTTTGGATGAAATAAGGGGGTTTGGCGCTCATTTAGCGCCACCCATTACAATCACTTTAAGACGACTTTTTGCAGCGCATCATCGTGGTGCGTTCTGACAAGGCGTTTTTTGAAGACTACACAAGACGCTATGGATTTAATCCGCAATTTTTCTATCATCGCCCATATC
>CANGWT010000180.1 GCA_947457745.1 Burkholderiaceae bacterium
ATGGCCTATCCGCCAGCACTCTTAAGCCAGCAGAGTTGGAAGAATCTCATGTCTGGTCTATCAAAGCACTTTGGTACGGATGCTAGCGTCGACCCTAAGACCCAGACTGAGCTGATAAATTGGCTAGTTAAGAATGCAACAACTAGGCAAAAATACAGTGAGACTGCCCCTGAAAACCGTATTACCAAAACATCTTGGTTTATTCGTAAGCATGATGAGGTGAAGTCTGAGGTTTGGAAGCGGGCAAGCATAAAGAGCCCAGCTAATTGTGCTGCTTGTCATAGCGATGCTGCTAATGGCATCTTTAGTGAGAAAAATATCAAGGTCCCAGCGAAATGAATCGGGCTATGCATGATACGGTAGGCGCCACTGGGAAAGTGAAGCAAGCCATTATGGTGTGGGATATGCCAGTGAGGGTGTTTCATTGGCTGCTAGTCATTTGTTTTATAGGTGCGTGGCTTAGCTCAGAGAGTGAGCGCTGGGCCATGATTCACTATGCATTTGGGTATACCGCATGCTTGCTTACCCTCATTCGATTAGTGTGGGGCGTCATTGGTACCCGTTACGCCAGATTTAGTCAATTCCTTAAAAGTCCTAAGGCGGTCATTAGGCACTTTATGGCCATGTTACGTGGCCATCCTCATCACGATGTTGGCCACAATCCAGCGGGTGGTTTGGTCATGTTTGCGCTGATGTTGCTCATACTGTTAATTGGCTTAACCGGCTATCTATCGGTCAAAGAGTTTTTGGGTAACTTCGTATCAGAGGCTCATGAAGCAGTGGCAAGCTTGGTTCTTGGCTTAGTCATCATCCACATCATTGCTGCAATTGGTATGAGCGTGATTGAAAGGCAGAATCTAGTCAGATCAATGGTGAATGGTAAAAAACAGGGTATGCCAGAGCAGGGGATTCGTTATCCGCAATACCTGATTGGCTCCTTTATCTTTCTGGGTGCACTTTACTTCTTCTACCTGATCATGAGCGGTAGCTTGCCTAGCCTGACTCAGTAGGTTTGGTCACGCCCTTATCTGTTCTGATGCTCCTTGTAAGATGGAATGAAGCTCTTAGAAGAGTAGGTATTAGCTCTACAGCTAATTGCCTGTAGATATAGCAATCTTTACATTCGTAAGGTGTCTATTTACCAATACTCGTATTACTTCAAGGCTTCCATGAAAACCAAACTCTCCCTGCTTGCCCTATCTATCGCCCTCATTTCTGGTAATTCTGCTATTGCCGCTGGCGGTGGTGGCGTGGTTATTGACCCAGGCGCAATGCAAGGAAAGCATTTTGATCCTAAGGGCAAAGCGCCTTCCACATTTACTGTTGAATTGCAAAACGGTTTACGTAAAACACTGCCTTTCGAAGATAAGCGCGACTTCGAAGAGTCTAAGAGAGGATTCATTGCAGCTCCTAGCTATAAAACTATTATGGCGGATGCCGGCAACGTCGCTTGGGATATGGGTAGTTACGACTTTTTATTGCAAGGCAAGGACTTTGATAGTGTTCACCCATCATTACAGCGTCAAGCAATTCTCAATATGGGTTATGGCCTCTATGAAGTGGTGCCAGGAAAGATTTATCAAGTTCGCGGATTTGACTTATCCAACATCAGCTTTGTCAAAACAAATACCGGCTGGATTGTGTTTGATCCCTTAACTTCAAAAGAAACTGCCAGAGCAGCTTTAGAGTTAGTTAATGAGAAGTTAGGTAAGCGTCCAGTAGTTGCAGTGGTCTACTCCCATTCTCATGCAGACCACTTTGGTGGCGTTCGTGGTGTAGTGGAAGAGGCGGACGTTAAAAGCGGTAAGGTCAAGATTATTGCTCCGGCTGGTTTCATGGATCACGCTGTTGCGGAGAATGTATACGCCGGCAATGCCATGACGCGCCGTTTGTATTTCCAGTACGGCGTTTTATTGCCACGTAGTCCATTTGGTCACGTTGACCAGTCGATTGGTAAAAATACTGCGGCCGGTAATCTTGGTCTAATTGAGCCAACCATTCTTATTAATGAACCATTTGAAAAAATGACGGTGGATGGCGTAGAGATGGAATTCCAAAACACACCAGGTACCGAAGCACCTGCCGAGATGAATACCTATTTCCCACAGCTCAAAGCATTCTGGGCTGCTGAAAATATTACGGGCACCATCCATAACATCTATACCTTGCGTGGAGCTTTAGTACGTGATGCCTTGGCATGGTCTAAAAACATCAACAATGCCTTATATCGCTATGGTAACGAAGCACAAGTCATGTTTGCTTCCCATTCCTGGCCGCGCTGGGGTAATGATCGAGTACAAGAAGTGATGCGCACTCAGCGCGATAGTTATGCACATCTGAACAATGAGGTTCTTCATTTAGCGAATAACGGTGTGACCATCAATGAAGTGCATAACGTCTATAAGCAACCAGAGAGTTTGAAGTCTCAATGGGCTGCTCACAGTTACCATGGATCAGAGGAGCACAATAGTCGCGCTGTCATCAATCGTTATTTGGGTTACTGGGATGCCAATCCTGCTACCTTGATTCCCTTGTCGCCAAAAGATTCTGCGCCACTCTATGTAGAGATGATGGGTGGTTCAAGCAAGATCATGGCAAAGGGTAAGCAACTCTATAAACAGGGCAAATACCGTGAAGCAATGGAAATTGTGAATAAGTTGGTTTATGCAGAGCCAAACAACACAGCCGCCAAAGATTTGCTAGCAGATATCTTTGAGCAAATTGGCTACCAAAAAGAAAGCCCAAGCGTACGCAATAGTTTCTTAGGTGCTGCCTATGAATTGCGCCATGGTATGCCTTCTGGAGCATCACCAAAGACTAATGGTCCTGACATGATCAAGGCAATGACTACAGAGCTTTGGTTGAATGCCTTAGCCATCAGCATGGATAGTAAAAAAGCTGTCGGCATGAAGTTCACTATCAACCTGAGCACTCCCGATAATGGTGAAAAGTTTGTCGTGGAGATGAGTAATTCTGCACTAAGCAATATCAAAGGCTATCAGGATAAAAATCCAAACCTGACTATCACGGTCAATCGCAGCGACTTAGAAAAAGTCATGGGTGGTCAATCTACTTTTGAAAAACTCCAAGCTGAAGGCAAGGCCAAGTTTGAAGGTGATCGCAAAGCATTTGAGCAACTACGAAGCACGATGACTACCTTCACTCCAGATTTTGAATTGATGCCTGGCACGAAGTCTAAAAAATCTCC
>CANGWT010000181.1 GCA_947457745.1 Burkholderiaceae bacterium
ATCTCTGCAGCAGTAGGCATAAAGGAATCCTTCACTAGGGACACCTGTTTTGGATGAATACAGAGCTTGCCGCCAAAGCCCATTCTTTTGGCACGCTCCGCATCATCGGTGATGCGCTCAATATTGTCAGTAGAGGGAGTAACCCCATCAATTGGAGGGGCAATCTGGGCTAAGCGTGAGGCCAACACAATCTGAAAGCGCGCAATTTGTAGTTCAGTTTCTTGTGCGTCACAGACCATCCCTAAGTCCGCCTGCAAATCGATATTGCCTAATGCGAGGCGCAATACTTGCTCAGAGTTTGCAATTTCATTGAGGCGATCAAGACCGATGGCAGTCTCAATCATTGGAATGATGGCCGTGTTAGGGAGGATTTGTGCTGCACCATTAATTTGATCGAGGGATTCACTTTTCGGAATGAGTAGACAAGCTGCATCTAACTCTTGGACCAAGATGAGGTCTGCCGCATAAAAATGACTACCAGGAGAATTCGAGCGGATGACTAGACGCCTTTTTTGTTCTGCAGTAAAAGTAGGCCATGCAGCACGTATTGCTGCGCGGGCAGATTCCTTATCTTCTTGGGCAACTGCATCCTCTAAATCGATGATGACGCCATCGGCACCACTATCTAGTGCTTTAGTAAAACGCTCAGGGCGCGTCCCTGGAACGAATAAGAAAGTACTGCTAAAGCCGATAGGGGTGTCAAGTGGATTCATGTGCGTGGCTTTGTTAAATATGAGGCAAAAAAATCAGTAACTGGGATTTAGGAGATCAACACTCCTATCTTGGACTGCTTACGAATATTCCACAAGCGCTCAATAGCAGTACTCATCTCCTTTGGGCTTGCGCCGCCACTAAATGCAGCGAGACGCATCGCCTTATCGGTAATTTCAGCACGACTGAGAGTATTACCAGGATCCCCTTTGGGTTCGTCAACGCGACCTTCTAAAACCTCGCCACCATTTAAATAGACTTTGACTTTGCCAATCCAGCGTTGAGGATAGGCGCCATCCACTTCAGGATCCAGAATCATAGTGACGCGATCACGGAATACGCAAATGGCTTGATCATGAAAGTGTTGATCAAATTCTTGTAGGCCAGCAAATTGATAGTGAGCAATCAAGCCCAATACAGTTCCCATGGAGAACTTGGATTGGTGCACAGTTGTAGGATCAGTTACTGGGCCAAGCACATCGATTGCGCCCTGATGAACCAAGGTTTCTACTTTGGCGATATCGCTGGGCTTGAGGTGATGTACCCGCATAACTTGTAACAAGGCATCTGCGGCAGGGTGAGTGTGACGACATGAGGCGTGATATTTAAAGCTCGTCTCAGCAATGGTCCAGCGACTACCCAATCGATCAATCAGCTTGCTTGGGTCTGCATCGCTTGACATGCCGGCTGCTAAACCTTGTTTGCCTTCCAAAATATGCTCAGCGCCAGTAAAGCCCGATTGCGCTAGGTAGGCTGACATCAAACCGGTAGAAGCGGCATGCGCAGTATGCAATTGTTTGGAGTCGGCAGCATCGCGAAGAAATTCCCAAAGTCCAGCGGATTGGGTGCCGGCTGAACCAAAGGCATGCAACATTTGAATCGGATTCAGTTTCAGTAAATGACCTACTGCAGCGGCAGCAGCCAGAGTGCCGGCAGTACCGGTAGTGTGAAATGTTTTGTAATGCGAGCGACCTAAAAATTCTCCAACCCGAATACCGACTTCATAGCCAGCAACAGCAGCGACCAGAAGATCTTCGCCTGAGGCAGCAATCGTTTGCGCGGTTGCTAATGCTGCTGGAAAGACTACGGTAGCTGGATGAAAGACAGAGCCATTGTGAACATCATCTTGCTCGGCTACATGTGATGCTGCGGCATTAGCTAGCGCCGCTAAAAAAGGGCTTGAGTTCTTGCGGCTAATCAGAATTTCAGCAGAACCAGGATTGGTACTATTAAATCCCCCCATGTTTTGCGCAAACTGCGTAATAGCCTCTACTGGGCGTGAACCTTTGCCGGCAATCGCAGAGCCAAACCAATCCACTAGTAAATCTTCGGTACGCGCAATCACTTCTTGGGGAATGTCGCCAATCTTTAATTCGGAAGCAAATGTCGCTAAGGCTTTAGATAAGTGTGGAGTAGTCATTGAATAAAAATTTCCTAAGCTAAGACTGCGGTGGCTTGCATGGTGAGCCAGCCTTCATGATCTTGGGCCCAAATGGAGATCGTTTTTCCAGAAGGATCTTTCTCCAAATCAAGCTTAGCGTTCACCTTAAACACATTGATATCAAAAGTAGGGCGAATGGCACGAAACTCAAAACTTTTGAGCGTACAACCTAGAATACTTTGTCTCACAAGATCCACCAATAAGGTTGCAATTAAAGGGCCATGAACAATTAAGCCGGGGTAGCCCTCTACTTCAGTAACGTATTTACGATCGTAATGAATGCGATGACCATTAAATGTCAGTGCTGAATAGCGAAATAACAAAACATCATCAGGAGTAATTGTTTTAGACCAAGTCGCTTCCGTAGGAGCTGGTGTTGGTGCAACTGGCTTATCGTCTGGTCCGGGAGCATCGCGATACACAATGTCATGCTCTTCAACTAAAGCCAAGCCATTTTGATTGGAGATTGCATGTTTGACTAATACAAAGATCAGATCGCCAGTGCGACCCGCTTTGTGGGTAACGGATTCAATTCTGGAGACGCGTTCGATTTTATCGCCGACTGCCAGAGGGGCTAACCATTCAATTCGACTACCGGCCCACATGCGACGCGGTAATGGTATTGGGGGCAAAAAGCCGCCACGCTTCGGATGACCATCGGGGCCGATTTCTGATTGAAGGGCGCAAGGTAAAAAATAGAGCCAATGCCACAACTCTGGCAGAAAGCTTCCTGCAACGGGCGCAGCATCAGGTCGATCAAGCGTTGCTGATAAAGCTCTGACAGGTGCTGCGGTGACGATGTCTTGAAGGGTCTCAGTTTTACCGAGCCATTCTTGGAGATGGGTAATGGTTTGGGATTCGATTCGCATAAGTTCCATTATGCCAATTTCAGCCCCTGATGCAGTGGAGTTAGATCAATAAACTCGCTAGTAAATAGCTCAGTAAGCCGGCCAGAGCTGAGCCAGTTAAGACGCTAATCACCCCTTTTTGAAACTTAAAGAGTGCCAAAGCTGCAAGCAGGGTAATCACAATCGAAATCC
>CANGWT010000182.1 GCA_947457745.1 Burkholderiaceae bacterium
CCTCCTGCAGATGCCGCAAGCGATATGATCAAGGTCTTACTTTCTTTAAGCAAAGAAGCTTCAGGTACTTTTATTAACTACTCGGGGGAAAGCTTGCCTTGGTAGGCACCCATCCTTATGAAATTCCGCATATCTCTTTTCCTCATCGTCTTCTCCCTGCTTTTCACTCAGAGCAAATTAGCTACAGCACAAAGTGAATTAGCCAACAACTTGCAGGATGGCCAACATATTTTATTGATGAGGCATGCTGATGCACCTGGATATGGCGACCCCAAGAACTATCAAGTCAGTCAATGTGCGACCCAACGAAATCTTGGCGACTTTGGACGAAAGCAAGCTAAAGGTATTGGTGACTGGCTATCTAGCCAAGGAGTTGATCAGGCAAAAATCTACAGCAGTGCCTGGTGTCGATGTGTAGATACAGCCACGCTACTCAATAAGGGGGTAGTAAAGAAAGAGGCATCTTTAGGCTCCTTCTTTGATGACATGAGTCAGGCCAAAAGACAGACTGATGAATTGACAAAATTCATCGCAGCCGAGCGTAGGCAATATCCAAAGATGCCAATCATCATGGTGACCCACCATGTCAATATTCAATCCTATGTTGGCATCGCTGTTAACTCTGGTGATATGGTCTTGGTCAAGGTAGATCCTGCTGGGAAACCCCTATCATTTAAGCTCTATCCAAGCCTCTAAAGCGATTTTACTTTTTATTTCCCCTTTAATTTTAAGAACACTTATGCGAGCAGAATCCTCCTTCAATGTTTTAGGTCAACCATTAGTGCCATGCTCCTTTACTCCTTTAACAGGATTCTTTAGGGATGGTTGTTGCAAAACAAATGAGGAGGACATGGGGAGTCACTTGGTCTGCGCAGTACTCACAAATGACTTTTTACAATTTAGCTTGAAGCGCGGTAACGATCTCACTACCCCACGCGCTGAGTACCAATTTCCTGGTTTGGTGGCCGGTGATCAATGGTGCCTATGCCTGAATCGCTGGATAGAGGCACTAGAGGCAAACTGTGCGCCCATGATCAAACTCGAGAGTACTAACGCAAAAGCTTTGGAAAAAGTCTCTCTGGAAACACTACTGCAGTACGCTGCCCCCGCAGAGATTTAACTTAGCCATTGCGCTCAAGCCAAAGGCGACGATAAATACGGTCAGGGTCATGATCTTGAGTTTGCTTGGCCACATTAAAGGGCCTACCGCCCCTCGGATCCGTTCCTCGACCGGCAATATAAAGCCAATTACCTTGATTGCTATAGACGTCGTAATCGATCAATTGCGACTCAAACCAAGCAGCACCAGCGCGCCAATCCCCCTGCATGTCATAAATCCAATAACTTGCTACGATCTGGCGCATGCGATTAGATAGATAGCCACTTTCCCTCAACTCACGCATCCCCGCATCAATCAATGACTCGCCCGTATTTCCGGAGCACCATTTCTCAAACCCGATTGCATCAAACGGTGTTGCAGCTAGCTTACTCAGTCCGCGTTCTTGATATAAGCGCCTACCGAACTTAAAGTGAAGAAATCGAAAGTAATCGCGCCATAACAACTCAAACCAGAGCCAATAAGTTCCATCGTTGGCGCCATAACACTTTTCATAAGCCGCTAACTCTGCAGCAAGGTCTCTTGCAGAAATACAGCCGCAAGCAAGCCATGGAGAAAACTTACTGGAATAATCTTTACCTATCAGTTGATTTCGGGTTTCCTTGTAGCTATCTGGTAGGCGACGCTCAAGGTATTGTTTTAGGTGAGTCTGCGCATGACTCTCCCCACCTAAATAGCCCACTTGAAGATGCTCATGAGCTAGCGTTGCTTCAGCCGCTAACTCACTGAGGTCATCAATCGATGGCAACGGAGGCATGGCTTTAAGAGTGGCGATAGGATTTGCGAACTTGAGTCCCTCACCTTCTACTGCCCGGCGAAATTGGGTAAAAATATCAGGCATTTTCTGAAGCTCAAAAGAGAAATATTGAGGATCTAACATACTCGATTGCCAGTACTCTTGGATATCAATACCCCTGTCTCGTAGCAAGGCAAGTTGCTCCAACTCCTCAGGTGCCTCAATTTGCTCACAATGGATTGCTTGAGCACCCAAGGACTTCAGTAGCTGCGGAAGCACTTCATTAGCTTGGCCACTGAATTCAAATAAATTTGAACCTAAATCCTGTAATTGCGCCTTAAGATCATCTAAAGATTGCCTCAGAAAATTTTTTCGGTGCACTCCTAGCCTCTTAACACCATAGGCATTCAACTCACCATCTGTTTGATGAAGATAAACAGGCAATAGTTGGTCCGCACTTAAACAGGCCTGCGCTAACGCTGGATTATCGCTAAGGCGTAAATCATTTCGAAACCAATAGATCAGAATACTCACTTACAGAGCCCCAGATGGGGTGAAGATTTCTTGAGACGGCAGGCATCTGAGCAATATTTGATGGATTCCCAATTCTTTTCCCAAGATTTACGCCAAGTCATTTCTCTGCCACAAGCTATACATAACTTGCTGGGCAAAAAAGATTTATTCCCTTTAAATCCAGACTTTTCAGATCGTGCCATACCTGCCAATTAAAAAACGAATAGACTCATCATCACGCCAAACTTCCGAGATCACTTTTGAAAGCTTTTTACGCCGACCATTATGTTTTACCACTTCCTCAGGGACACCGCTTTCCGATGGAAAAGTATAGAAAATTGCGAGACTTAGTTTCTCAATTAGCGGGCGTGTACCTTGAAAATGCACCTGCTATCACTGACACCCAAATACTTTATGCACATGATGCGAGCTATCTCATCAAAGTTTTACAGGGGAGTCTAAGTCCTCAAGAACAACAAGAAATTGGCTTTCCTTGGAGCGTACAAATGGTTGAGCGCTCGCGCAGATCTGCAGGGGCGACACTAGCAGCAGCCAAAGTCGCCCTTAAAGAAGGAGTGGCCGTAAATTTAGCGGGAGGCACCCACCACGCCTATCGCAATAAAGGAAGTGGGTTTTGCGTCTTTAATGATTCCGCAATCGCGGCACGCGCACTTCAAAAAGAAATACACCCAAAGCTAAAAGTTGCCATCATTGATCTAGATGTCCATCAAGGTAATGGCACAGCCTCCATTCTGGAAAATGATGCCTCTATTTTTACCTTCTCCATTCATGGGGAAAATAATTTCCCTTTTACAAAAGAAGCCA
>CANGWT010000183.1 GCA_947457745.1 Burkholderiaceae bacterium
AAATCTGTGGCGTGCTTTGGCTAAAAAGATTGGTATTGAGGTTGAGGTAGTGGGTAAGTCAGGTTTAGATACTTGGCGTTGGGGTGTCGATGCCAATGTCATTGAAGAGCGCTTACGCAAAGATACGCAGCATGAAATCAAAGCGGTATGCGTTGTGCACAACGAAACCTCTAGTGGCTTGACATCCAATATCGCTGCGGTTCGCAAGGCGATGGATGCTGCTAAGCATCCAGCCTTGTTGCTGGTTGATAGCGTATCTGGCGTGGGTTCGGCGGACTACTGCCATGACGCTTGGGGGGCTGACGTGACTGTCTCAGGTTCGCAAAAAGGCTTAATGTTGCCACCTGGAATTGGTTTTAATGCTTTGTCACCTAAAGCGATTGAGGCTAGCAAGCGTAGCACTTTCCCTAAGGCCTATTTAGCTTGGGATGAGATTTTGGAGTCCAACAAAACGGGTTATTGGCCAACTACTCCTAGCACCAACCTGATGTACGGTTTGCATGAAGCCATCGACATGATGCAGGCCGAGGGCTTGGATAAGATTTTTGCCCGCCACCAGCGTTTGGCAGAAGCCTGTCGCCGTGCAGTAGCTGCTTGGGGTCTTGAGAACCAATGTTTAGACCCAAGTGCCTACTCGCCAGTACTCACTGCCATCGTGGTTCCTGAGGGTATGGATGCGGATCTGTTGCGTAAACATGCCCTAGAAAAGTTCAATCTTTCCCTTGGAACTGGCTTGGGCAAGCTCAAAGGCAAGATTTTCCGTATTGGTCACCTTGGTGATTGCAACGAATTAAGCCTCATGGCTGCCTTGAGTGGGGTGGAAATGAGTTTAGGTGCAATCGGCTACAAACCCAAGGCAAGTGGCGTGGTTGCAGCTCAGGACTACCTAAAGTAGTGCTGGGTCATCGGACTCAACCTATAATTCACCAGATACATCAATAGTATTTGAGACAGAGAGATTAATCATGTTGGCAACTAAACCTTATTTAACCCAAGCGGATGTTCAGAAGATTTTGGATGCAGCGGATAAACATGCTGCAACAAACAATTTGGCAGTCACCATTGCTGTTTGTGATGACGGTGGTCATTTGCTGGGTTTAATTCGTCGCGATGGTTGCGCTCCTGTCTCTGCTTATATTGCTCAAGAAAAAGCACGAACTGCTGCAATGGGTAAACGCGAGAGTCGTGTTTACGAAGAGATTATCAACAATGGACGTACTTCCTTTTTATCTGTCCCCCATATTTCTGGGATGCTGGAGGGTGGCGTCAATATCGAGGTCAATGGATTTACTATCGGCGCAGTCGGCGTTTCCGGCGTTAAATCGACCGAGGATGCTGAAACTGCTAAAGCCGGCATTGCGGCCATTCTGTAAGTTACCTTGATAAATACTGTTCCTGAAATAGATCTTCCTACCGGCGCAACCGAGAGTAGCGCCACCCCAGCAACAATGACCTTTGCTGACTTTGGCTTAGATCCAAAGATTCAAAAAGCGGTATCTGAGCAGGGTTACAACACCCCAACCCCAATTCAAGCGCAAGCTATTCCGCATGTTTTGGCGGGCAGCGATTTGATGGGCGCTGCACAAACCGGCACTGGTAAGACAGCTGCCTTTGTATTACCAATTATTCAAAAGATTCTACGTCACGCTAGTAGCAGCGCTTCGCCTGCGCGTCATCCGATTCGTGCTTTGGTATTAACGCCGACACGGGAACTGGCGGTTCAGGTTGCCGAGAATGCAGCGAGCTATTCCAAGCACACTGATTTACGCGCTGCCGTAGTTTATGGTGGCGTGGATATGAAAGAGCAGGTCGCTACATTACGTAACGGTGTAGAGATTTTGATTGCTACCCCAGGACGCTTGCTTGATCACATTGGTTCAAAAGTGGCCAATCTATCGCAAGTAGAGATTCTGGTATTAGATGAAGCAGATCGAATGCTCGATATGGGTTTCTTACCCGACTTACAGCGCATCATTGATTTGATTCCCGTGCAACGACAAACACTGTTGTTCTCAGCAACTTTTTCACCTGAAATTAAGAAGTTAGCGCAAAGTTATTTACGTACTCCAGTGACAGTTGAGGTGGCACGACAAAATGCTGCAGCCGATACTGTAAAACAAGTGGTGCATATGGTTGCCAGCGCTGATAAGCAGCGTGCGATAGTAAGAGTGCTTGAGGCTCGAACTCGTCAAGGTTTATCTCGTCAGTGCATTATTTTTACCAATAGTCGTTTAGGCTGCGCAAAACTAGCGAGAGCTTTGGAGCGCGATGGTATTAAAGCGGGCGCGATTCATGGAGACAAGAGTCAGGGTGAGCGTACTCTCACTTTGGATGCGTTTAAGTCGGGTGCAATTGAAGTACTGGTTGCAACGGATGTGGCTGCGCGTGGTTTAGACATTCCCTCAATGCCCTGTGTGATTAATCATGAGTTGCCCTACAACGCGGAAGACTTTATTCACCGCATTGGTCGCACAGGTCGTGCGGGTAGCACAGGGGATGCGATCGCACTAGTTGATGCTAGCGAGAAACGCTTACTCGACGATATTGAAAAATTGATGAAGCGTAAGTTAGATGTTCAGCCATTACCCGAAGGTAGTTCTAGCCCTAGCCCTGTATCAAGTAGAACCTCATCGAGATCGGATGCGCCCGCAAAAATGTCAGACCCTTTTTTCTATAAACCTTACGAGCCTAGTTCTGCGCCTCAGTCGTCCTCAGTTGCAGCTACTAATTCTGCTGAGAAGAAAGTCGGTATTACACCTGCTAGACCAACCGTTGGCGCCTTGCTTGGCGGCTTTAAGAAAAAGTAAATTTTCTATTCCAAGCCTGAGTGGCGGCTAAGAGCCATTCAGCAATGGAAATACTGTTTCCATCTGGTAAATCTCTCAATCCTAAATGTGCTCCCGCTTTACGTAATTCATTCAAGGCCTGCTGCTTGGTTTTGGTCTGAATGGTGCTCGCCAAAGTTTGCTTGCTGAGTTTTTCACCATGCTCATCTAGCACAAGGGGTAGATGTAAATAACTTGGAGTTGGATACTCCAATACTTCTTGTAGATGAATTTGTCTTGCCGTATTACTGAGCAAGTCTGCACCTCGCACAATATGAGTGATACCTTGCTCGGCGTCGTCAACCACTACCGCTAGTTGATAGGTAAAAAC
>CANGWT010000184.1 GCA_947457745.1 Burkholderiaceae bacterium
CAGCAAATTTGCCTTCAAAGTTCATGATGGTGTCGTAAGCGATGGAACCGCAGATCAAGCTAGCCATAAATAATTACTTTCTAATAAAAATCAATTGAAATAAGTATGAAATAGGATTTGCGGCCTATTTTTCAGGATAAAAAATTCTGACGCGATATCCCGCAGCATTTTGCGGGAGGGAAATCGGCAATGCAGACAAAAAGATTTCACCGGAAGGCGCACCTTGAGTTAAAAAATCAGGATGTGACTCTTGCCAAGTAGTCGGCAACCATTCTTGCGGAGTGAGTCGAATCGTTTTGATCCCAGATTCCTCTGCATCGGTGAGAGAAATTTCTAAATTCGGGAATAAAACCGGGATGGCAAGACGATTTTGTATTCCAACTTGCAACACAGATTGATTTGAAGCGTTTTTAAGGCCCTCTCGCACGTTTTCAGGCGAAAGAGTAACCGAAGTTATTTTCCAAGCAGCAAAATCGCTTACAGGGCGATTTACACACCCTAGTGCATGACATAGTTGTTCATCTAACTTCTGTAAAAGAGAAAAACTAGTTATTGCAATCGCAGAGGAGCTGCCATCAACACGCGTTGCTAATGTTGGTAGTAGGAAATTTCTGGAAAGGTGCTCGCCACAAGTCATGAGCAGAAGGAAAAAAAGACTGAGAAAAATGAATTTAAGACTTTTTTTTTGAGCCGGAGCAAAAGCATCTCTATTTTTGTCCGCTAAGCTTGCTTTAGAGCCCCGCTCTGGAAGTGTGCCGTGCAAACAGACCCAGCCTTCACTTTCTTTCCAAACAGAAAGGCTTAACCATTGGCTATAGGTCGCAATCACTTCCTCGGCTTGGCGCGCAAGCACGCCTGAGAGAACAATTTTTCCACCTGGGCGCATCTTATTTATTAATGCAGGAGCTAGTACCTGTAGTGGATTGGCCAAAATATTGGCCATCACGATGTCGTATTTAGTTTCAGAAGCAAGTTCTAGCGCATTTTCCTTGGGCAGGAGAAAGCGAATGACTGTCTTATTAATTTCTGCATTGCTGCGTGCTGCAACCATCGCTTGTGGATCAATATCAGTCCCAACTACTGGCTTGCATCCGAGTTTCGCGGCGGCAATGGCCAAAATTCCAGATCCACAGCCGTAATCGAGCAAGCTTTGATTAGCAAGTTGCTTACTTTGTTCGAGCCAAAGCAGGCAAAGGTGTGTAGTGGGGTGGCTACCCGTTCCAAATGCAAGGCCCGGATCTACCGCCAAACAAATTGCGTTGGGGTCGGTAGGCGCTTCATGCCAAGAAGGCACTACCCAAATACGTTCACCAATCCGAATCGGGGTAAATTGACTTTGGGTTAAGCGGACCCAATCTTGTTCTTCAACAATCTTTTCTTGCGGGGCTGGGAGATTGAATCCCGCATCGTGAAGGGATGCGAGAAGCTCAGGGATGAAGTTTGCAGCATCAGAATCATCAATTTCCGGATTAAACAAGGCGGTGACAGAAGATCTATCCCAAGCTTGAACTTCTGGTGAGAGTCCTGGCTCGCCATAGAGTGGATTTTCATCGTAACCACCTGCAGCATCATCTTCAACAGTAACGGAGAGTGCGCCCACTTCCAGCAAAGCGTCGCCTAAAGGCTCTGCAATCTCTGCCGGGACCGTGAAAACGAGCTCACGATAAGACATGCTGACTCCAAATCAACATCAACTAGCCTGCAGCTTAAGGTTTGCCACGACTGGCGGCTTGCTCTTCGAGGCGGTGCTCGAGATAATGAATGCTGGTTCCGCCCTCGATGAAATTCGGATCAAGCATGAGTTCGCGATGTAGGGGCACATTGGTTGTAATACCGTCGATCACCATCTCGGAAAGCGCAATCTGCATACGGCGTATCGCTTGCTCACGAGTGTTACCGTAAGCAATCAGCTTGCCAATCATGGAGTCATAATTGGATGGCACCACATAACCGCTATAGGCATGTGAGTCAACGCGAATGCCGGGACCACCCGGCATATGGAATGAACCAATTTTCCCTGGGCTTGGTGTGAATTTGAATGGATCCTCTGCGTTAAGACGGCATTCAATGGCGTGACCACGGAAAACAATGTCTTTTTGGCGATAACTGAGTTTTAAGCCAGCAGCAATACGAATTTGTTCTTGAACAATATCGACTCCAGTAATCATTTCAGTCACCGGATGTTCTACTTGAACGCGGGTATTCATCTCAATGAAGAAGAATTCGCCATCTTCATACAAGAATTCAAAAGTACCAGCACCACGGTAAGCAATTTTTCTACAAGCTTCGGCGCAGCGCTCACCAATTTTGGCGATGGCACGGCGATCAATGCCGGGTGCCGGAGCTTCTTCAATCACTTTTTGGTGACGACGTTGCATGGAGCAATCGCGCTCACCTAACCAAATGGCATTACCGTGGGTGTCAGCCAAAATCTGGATCTCTACGTGGCGAGGCTTTTCTAAAAACTTCTCCATATAGACTTCGGGATTACCAAAGGCGCGACCAGCTTCTTCTTTGGTCATGTTGACAGCATTGAGAAGTGCTGCTTCGGTATGTACGACACGCATGCCACGACCACCACCACCACCGGCAGCTTTGATAATGACTGGATAGCCAACACGTTTCGCGGTGGCAATAATTTCTTTTGGATCGCTTGGCAACGCACCTTCCGATCCAGGAACACAAGGGACGCCGGCTTTAATCATGGCGCGCTTCGCTGACACCTTGTCACCCATCAGGCGAATTGAGCTTGCAGTGGGGCCAATGAATGCAAAACCGGATTTCTCAACACGTTCTGCAAAGTCAGCATTCTCAGAGAGAAAACCATAGCCAGGGTGAATCGCTTCAGCATCCGTCACTTCCGCTGCTGAAATGATGGCAGGCATGTTGAGATAGCTGAGTGGTGATGGGGCAGGCCCGATGCAGACTGCTTCGTCTGCAAGCTTCACATATTTAGCTTCTTTGTCTGCAGTCGAGTAGACCACTACAGTTTTAATTCCCAACTCGCGACATGCGCGTTGGATACGGAGAGCAATTTCTCCCCGATTGGCAATCAGAATCTTATCGAACATGTCGGCTCTGAGTTAGGTAAAAAGGATTATTAGGCTTTAAAGAATTAAGCAATGATGAAAAG
>CANGWT010000185.1 GCA_947457745.1 Burkholderiaceae bacterium
TCGCAATGCCAAAGCAGCTGAGCTAGCCGCTTCACAACCAGCTCCTGTCAGTGAAGAGCTCGAATGGAAAGATGTGCCAATCGTCGAACCACTCTCTTTAGAGTTGGCTTATCGACTCATCCCCCTGGTTGATAAGGGTGATGAAAGTGATTTGATCAAACGGATTCGGGCGATTCGACGCAAGTTTGTCACTCAGGTGGGATTCTTAATCCCCTCTGTCCATATTCGCGATAACCTGCAACTGAATGCGGAAACCTATCGCATTTTGCTTTACGGTGCCGAAGTAGGGCGTGGTCAATGCTTACCTGATCGTTTGCTAGCAATCCAGCAAAGCGGATTTGAAAACCTGTATGGCATCGAAGTCAAAGACCCTACTTTTGGCATGCCAGCGGTATGGATTGAGCGCGGTCTGCGGGATGAAGCCATTGCTAAAGGGTATACCGTGGTTGAGCCAGCGGTGGTGATCACCACCCATTTAGATCATTTAATTCATCAGCATGCTGCTGAACTCTTGGGTCGCCAAGAAACCCAAGATCTCGTAGATCACTTCAAGATGAGCTATCCGAAGTTAGTAGAAGATGTGATCCCGAAAATTGTCAGTCTTGCCCAGTTACAGCGCCTTTTACAACTACTGCTTGATGAGAGTATTCCGATCAAAGATATGCGCACCATTTTAGAAGTCGCTAGTGAACATGCTTCCAAACTTGGTGATCCACTAGAGGTATTGCCCCATATTCGCTATGCGCTAAGACGCACCATTGTTCAAGATTCGCTTGGTGAAGGTAGCTCATTCCAAGTACTTGGGATTCAGCCTGAATTTGAACGCTTAATTGAGCAATCGATTGGTCAAGGGGCGATTGCCCCAGATGGCCTCATCGAACCCTCGCTCGCGAGGATGTTCGGTGAAGAAGTGATTAGCGGGATTCAAGAGCTAGAGAGTCAAAATCTTCCGCCGGTCATTGTCAGTGGTACCCGCACCCGCATGACGCTATCGCGGATCGCCAGACGGGTCTGCCCCCAAGCCATTGTTTTAGCCTTAAGTGAATTACCGCCCACATCCAATCTCGAGTTTTACAAAGTACTTTGTGCCCAAACGGGCAATAACCCTTAAAATAATCATAGCAACCCTATTTGGAGCAACGCCATGGGCCCCCAAAAATTTACAGCCTCTAATTCGGCAGAAGCCTTAAAGCAGATTCGCAAGCGCATGGGCCCGGATGCCATGGTGATCTCGACAATGGATATCGACCAGGGCGTAGAGATTATTGCGATTAGCTCCGAAGATCTTGCTTCACTTTCAGACCCCTCAGTAGTCAGCAGTAAGAGTGTAAAAAAACCGGGGGGCTATACACCCAATTACTCCTCGGATAGACCGATTGGACGCAGTAACTTAGGCAATAACTTAAGTAGCAACTTAGGTGGTAAGTTTGGCTCTAGCTTTGATCGCGCCATTGCACCGCCAAGTGCTCGCAATCCCTTTAGTGCGGATTTGCCTTTAGGCTCTTTGCGTCGCAATCCTGCTAGAGTCGAGCGTTCTGATCGCTCAGAGCGCTCAGTCAGAGCCCCAGGCTCAGAAACTTTTACGCCCGCCTCTTTTAACGGTGCTGAACGCATCCGTCGCGGGGATGCCAGTGTCATTAATCCATCGAATAACGATGCCTTCTTTAGTGCTAGTGCTAGCGCCGCCGTTAGTGCCAAAATGAAACAAGATGCGGTTGCCTTTGCAGAAGCAAAAGCAGATGCTAAAGCGGCCGTCAATCCAGCGCCGATTGCCAATGAAACCCCAGTTTCCAGCGCTACCAATGCTGCGCCCTCAACCTTGGCAAGCATCAGCACGGATACCACGCCCACTATAAGCACTCTGCCACTCAATCTAACGGCAAGCGCTCCAAAAGTAGAGCAATTACTCGCTGAAATTAGTGAAGTAAAGTATTTGCTGCAATCGCATGTGGCTGGCAACTTATGGGGCAACATACAACAAGAAAGCTCCCACGTCACGGAGATTGTGAAGCACTTACTCAATAGTGGCTTTTCGCCTAAATTGTGCGCTCAAATTGCGCGCAATTTGCCCGATGACTTTAATACCCAACAACTGATTAAAAACGCGCGTGAGCAAGTCTAGTGCTTAATTAAAACTTCTCGGGCGTTTGACATCTTTGATCGTGGTGGTGTCTTTGCTTTTATTGGTCCGACTGGTGTGGGTAAAACCACCACTGTTGCCAAGATTGCAGCGCGTTGTGTTCTGCGTTATGGCCGTAACCAAGTGGCCCTTCTCACCACAGATACCTACCGAATTGGGGCCCAAGAGCAACTCAAGACCTATGCAAAAATTTTAGGTCTGTCTGTCACAGCACTGCGCGATAGCGAAGATTTAGCCGCCAAGATTAAAGAGTTCTCTAATCGCAAAATTATTTTGCTAGATACTGCAGGCGTGAGTCAGCGGGATACGCTCATGGTTGAGCAATGCCAGCTTCTCCAGAATGGATCAGAGCGCGCAAAACGAATTTTGGTGATGAGTTCCACTACGGATTTACGCACCCAAGAAGAGGTGATCAATTTGCATAACCAGGCAATGCAAAATACCCATCACAATAAATTAGACTCTGTCATCATTACTAAAATTGATGAAGCAGCGCACTTGGCACCAGTGATTGATAGTGTCATTCGTCATGACTTATCGATTCTGTTTGTTTCAAATGGTCAGCGGGTGCCAGAAGACTTAAGTCTGCCCGATATCAATTATCTGAGTCATCGCGCCATGGCAATGCGCGCTTTCTCTGAAACGTTTTCTATTACCGACGAACAGGTTCCCGCTATTTTGTCCGATCATCTAGGCGACTGGATTCGTAAAGTCAATTCATGAACACAGTAGTGAGTGGTAGTGATCAGGCTGAGGGACTGCGCAATATCTTCGGTGCAGAACTGTGTCGTGTTATTTGCATTGCAAGTACCTTAGACGCAGACAGTACCATCCATTTAGGGCATGGCACCGCCCAAAGTCTTAAGCAACACAATAATCATGTGTTACTAGTCGATGAAATTCCACTCGCCCAACGTAAAACGATGTCGGGATTTTTATATCCCACCCGTTATGATTTGGGCCAAGTCTTTAA
>CANGWT010000186.1 GCA_947457745.1 Burkholderiaceae bacterium
CTGATGCAAACCCTTTCCCTGCCTGGTTCGCCAAGGCCAATAGTTCCTTGAACCGATGCGCAAGCATCAGGAACGATCTTTACACTGTGGGCGTGAGCGTTTCGAATTTTCACAGTGGCAGCTTCGCGCTGTTCACTCCCTGAACTTCTTAATGCACCCAAAGCAGAGTAGCCGTTCCACCTTGAACCTTAGGGTTCAGGATGACGGCCTAGCGGCTAAGGCGGGGAATTCATGTCAATAGCCGATATCGCAATGTTGATGTTGTGCGGAAGCATATCAGGCTTCCTTGCTGGCCTCTTGGGTATTGGAGGTGGCATGATTTTGGTGCCATTCATGATTGTGGTTTTCAACCACTTAGGATTTAGCCAAAATATCATCGTACATATGGCTATCGCAACTGGTATGGCTACCATCCTCTTCACCACCACCTCAGCCATTTGGGCACATCACAAACATAACTCTATCGACTGGAAACTAGTCGCAGCACTCAGCCCTGGTTTAGTGATTGGCAGCCTAGTTGGTGGTAGTGAGATTTTTGAGGCACTCAATACATCCTGGCTATCTCTATTCTTTGCCATTTTTATTGTTTACACCTCGATCCAAATGATCATCAATAAAAAGCCTTCGGCTGGACGTGAATTACCTGGCGCCCTTGGTCTTTTCTCATTTGGCGCGCTAACGGGTGCCATTGCAAGCTTAGTAGGTGCAGGCGGAGCATTTATTACTGTGCCATTTATGCTTTGGTGCAACGTCAAACCACATACTGCGATGGCAAGTTCTTCAGGCTTAGGATTTCCGATTGCAGCTGCAGCTACGATCGGCTACATGTATGGAAGTTGGGGCAATCCTAATCTCCCCGAAGGTTCACTTGGATTTGTTTATATTCCAGCGGTACTCTGCATTGTGGCAGTGAGTATATTTACTGCCCCACTGGGGGCGAAGATCGCCAGGAAACTCAATGTAGCTCAACTCAAACGGATCTTTGGTGTGTTGCTATTTATGCTTGCAGCCTTCATGTTTAATGAAAGCCGCAAGGCATTTGGTTTTTAAGAAACCTTTTTACTGCTCTTAGCTAGTATATTGCTGACGCAGAATATTTTTCTGAACCTTACCCATTGCATTTCGAGGTAAGTCAGAAACAATCTCTAAACGCTTTGGAATCTTAAAATTCGCAATTTGTGTTTTTAGTGTTGCGATCATAGCCTGCGCGTCGAGCCTGGCACCTGCTTTTGGCACTACTATCGCCATTACCGCTTCACCAAAATCAGGATGTGGAATACCAATCACAGCACTCTCATCTACGCCATCCATATCATCGATAAAACTTTCGATCTCTTTTGGATAAACGTTGTATCCACCAGAAATAATTAAATCCTTGCTACGGCCAACGATGCAGAGGTAGTCCTGAGGTGCTTTACCACCATTAGCATCACCACCCCAGCGACCAACGTCACCAGTCTTAAACCAGCCGTCTTTAGTAAATTCTTCTGCAGTTTTTTCTGGCATGCGCCAGTAGCCCTTAAAAATATTTGGGCCCTTCACTTGAATGCTACCGATTTCATCAAGGCCGCAGGGCTTATTGCTTTCATTCACTACGCGTACTTTGACGCCGGGCAGAGGCAAGCCAACCGAACCCCCTACGCGATTGCCTTTATATGGATTAGAAACAAGCATCACGGTTTCACTCATGCCATAGCGCTCAAGAATGGGCTGGCCGATCATTTCTTTGAAAGAATTAAATGTTTCAGTTAGCAGTGGCGCAGAACCCGATACAAACAAACGCATATTGCGCGTGACGCTCTTATTAAAGTTTTTATCTGCAAGTAGGCGCACGTAGAAAGTAGGTACACCCATCATCACAGTAGAATTTGGCATGTGATGAATCAGTTGTGCAGTATCTAGGCGTGGCAACCAAATCATTTTGCTGCCGTTAATTAATGCCCCATGCGCAGCCACAAACAATCCATGCACATGGAAAATTGGGAGTGCATGCAATAAGACGTCGCCTTTTTTCCAGCCCCAAAACTTCTGCAACACCTGTGCATTACTTCCCAAGTTCTTGTGGGTGAGCATTGCACCCTTGCTACGGCCAGTTGTGCCAGAGGTATACAAGATGGCTGCTAAATCCTCATCCTTTACTGCAACGGTTTTGAACTGATCGCCCTGACCTGCGGCACGCTCTAGAAGAGTGCCCTGACGATCCTCATCCAGAGTAAAGACATGTTTAGTGCCTGCTTTAAAAGCAACCTTGGATACCCATGAGAAGTTTTTACTACTACATACAACTACTGCAGGCTCAGCGTTCTCTAAAAAGTATTGAATCTCCGCCGCTTGATAAGCGGTGTTCAGGGGCAAATAAACATAACCTGCTTTTACAGTTGCTAGATACAGAAAGAGTGCCTCAGGTGACTTTTCAACCTGAACAGCAATACGGGATCCTGCTGATAATTTGAGGCTCTTAAGCAGGTTAGCCATCTTGGAAGTAGCACGCTCCAGATCATTCCAGGAGTAATACAAACCATCATGCGTTTCCAATGCACATGCCTGCTTATCTTTTGGAAAACCCGTTTCCAATAAAGAATATAAATTCATTCGAGCCTCAAAAAACCAAACAATTAAACCTGTGACTAATTAATCTAACGTAGCGCCAGATTTCTTAACCACTGTAGACCAACGCGCTACGTCGGCACGAACCTGCTTACCAAAGGCTTCACCATACAAATTGGGCGTATCAGAACCATTCTTTTCCCAGATCGATTTGAGCTTAGGTGTATTTAAGGCCTTTTGTACCTCAGCAATCATTTTGTCTACGATCGGTTTCGGAGTGCCAGCTGGAGCAAAAATGGAGTACCAAGTAGATACCTCATAGTCGGGCAAGCCGGCTTCCTTAAAAGTAGGTACGTTCGGGATAGCAGATGAGCGCTTGCTTGATGCCACAGCAATTGCCACTAACTTTCCAGCATTAATCTGAGGGGCAGAAGTAGCAAGACCATCAAACTCCAAGTCAATCTGACCAGCCAATAAATCATTCATTGCTGGGCCAGCGCCACGATAAGGAATGTGGGTAATAAAGGTTCCGGTCTGAA
>CANGWT010000187.1 GCA_947457745.1 Burkholderiaceae bacterium
CCTCGGTAGCGATACTGCTTCTAGCACTGCTGTCTCGATCGAAACTCATTGTCATCAGGGTTTATCCGAATTTGGCCTTATTGACCAAAAGTTAAATAATGGTACATTGTTGAGCAATTGGTAGATAAGACTCTATTCGTACAAACCCCGAGGAGATGTAATGGAATTAAATGGCGAGCAGCTCATTGCAGCCCCAATCCCAGATGTATGGAAGGGCTTGAATGATATTAATGTGCTAGCAAAGTCCATTCCAGGTTGCGAGGAAATCAGTCGCATCTCTCCAGAAGAGATTCATGCCAAGGTAATGTTCAAAATTGGACCCGTCAGAGCCAGATTCTCAGGAAAGCTGTTTTTAAGTGATGTCATTCCAGATCAATCTTGTTCTATGGCCTTTGAGGGCTCGGGCGGCGCTGCGGGTTTTGCAAAGGGTCGTTCGCGCGTTGAGTTGAAGCCTGCTGAGGGAGGGACACTGGTTTCCTATACGACTGAGGCCTCTATTGGCGGCAAGCTAGGGCAAATTGGCGGGCGACTCATTAGCGCCTCTGCTAAAAAGATCGCGGATGATTTTTTCCAGCGATTTGCGAAAGAATTGGGTGGTGAAATAGCGCCATTGGAGTCAGAACCGCAAGCTTAATAATGCGGGCGATATCAATATAAGAGCAGTGAAGGAGACACAATGAAAGCAGCAGCATTTGATTATGCAAAACCAAAAGCTCTCAGCGAGGCTTTAGCTATGTTGGCCGAAGCTGGTGAAGATGCGCAATTGATTGCGGGTGGACAGACGCTCTTAGCTACCTTGAACCTACGTCTTTCTGAGCCCAGCATGCTGATTGACATCACGAATTTAGATGAATTAAAAGGTATTTCAGTTATCGGAGATCAATTACGTATTGGCGCGTTAGTCACCCATACTGAGATTGAAGACTCCAAACTGATCGCGCAGCATGCGCCGCTTCTTAAGGCTGCAGCCCCTCATATCGCACACAGAGCAATCCGCAATTTAGGAACCTGGGGTGGCTCTTTAGCCTATGGAGATCCTGCGGCTGAATGGCCTGCCTGTAGTCTGGCACTCAATGCAAGCATGTTGATTGGCGGCCCTGATGGAGAGCGTCGAATTTCAGCGCAAGACTTTTTCATTGACCTTTACACCACCTCTTTAGAGCCCAATGAAATTCTGATAGCAACAGAAATCCCTATCGCGAGCAGTAATCAAGTATTTTATTTCCATGAGCTAGCTCGCCGTCACGGAGACTATGCGATTGCGGGAGTAGCCTTAGTTGCGAATAAGGCAGGTAAGGTTCTGAGTGATTGCACTTTCACCTTCTTCTCTGTTTGCGCTACGCCGATCATGGCTAAAAAGGCTCAAGCCTTGGTAGACGGTAAGCCTCTTAATGACGAATTAATTGCAAATGCAGTTGCCGCCGCAAGGGAAGAGATTGAGTCGATCGCAGATATCACTAACAGTGCACAAACTAAGCAACATCTGATTGGTGTTTTATTAGAGCGTGGCTTAAAGCACTTAATTGCTTGAGCAATCAATACATCAAAAGATAAATCTAGTTCGGAGACTCCAATGAGCTTAAAGAAAAAAATTACGATGACCGTCAATGGCTCGATAGTCAATGCTGAGATTGAGCCGCGTCGCCATTTAGTAGATTTTTTGCGAGAAGATCTTCATCTCAAAGGCCCGCACCTCGGTTGTGAGCAAGGTGCTTGCGGCGCCTGTACAGTAAAGGTAGATGGGAAAATTATTCGCGGTTGTTTATATCTGGCAGTACAAGCCGATGGGTGTGTAGTAGAAACAATCGAAGGATTAACCAAGAGCGGGGCATTAGCGGATCTACAAGAAGCCTTTATGCGCCACAACGCAATGCAATGCGGTTTCTGCTCTTCTGGGATGTTGCTCGCTGCAGCTGAATTAGTAGAAAAACAACCAAAATCTACCCGTGAAGAAGTGCGTGAATGGATCTCTGGAAACTATTGCCGTTGTACTGGCTACCATTCCATAGTAGATGCCATCATGGCCGTGCTTGAAGCCCGTGCTAAAGGTGAAAAAATTAAACCCGTTGTTGCTCTCGCTTAAGAAGACTGGGAAAACTGATTATGAATAAGCCAGTAGATCTCAAAGGATTGGTGCTTGATCCGGTAACCAATGACCAACGCTATATCGGTAGTAGCGAACCTCGACATCAGGCGCGTCGACTCATCGAGGGTCAGGGCACTTATGTAGATGATATTCAGCTACCTAGGATGGGTCATGTCGTCTATTGGCGTTCGCCAGTAGCGCATATGAAAATTGGAAAAATTCATACTGAACAAGCTAGCAAGATGCCAGGTGTTCTAGCCATTGTCGATGGCGTGAAAATGGCTGAACTTTGTAAGCCATGGGTTGCCACCTTAGGCCACCTTGCGGGAATGAAATCCGCTCCTCAATATGCATTGGCAATCGATAGGGCTTGCTGGCAAGGCGAGCCTGTAGTTGCTGTAGTTGCTGAGACACGCGCACAGGCAGAAGATGCTTTGCAGTTCATTGATGTTGAGTGGGAAGAGTTGCCCGCAGTAGTTTCAATGGAAACGGCATTGGATGCAGATACTCCGGTAATTCATCCTGAACTTGGCGATAACCTCTGCTTTACCCGCACTTTAGATGTTGGTCAGGTAGATGAAGTATTTGCAACAGCAGATATTGTGGCTGAAGCCACTTTTGGATTTGGTCGACATACTGGAGTTACTTTAGAGCCTCGCTGTCAAATTGCTGACTACAATCCTGGTGATCGTCGTCTCACGGTGTATCACTCGCAACAAGCGCCACACATGATGCAAGATTTATATTGCCGTCAGTTTGGCCTGTCTGAGTCTGACGTCCATGTCATTTGTAAAGACGTAGGGGGATCGTTTGGCATTAAGGTTCACGCCTATCCCGATGATTTTGCAACGGTGGGCTTAGCGATGATGTTGGAGCGCCCAGTCAAATTTGTTGCGGATCGACTTGAATCATTTACGAGTGATATTCATGCGCGTGAGCATCGGATTAAAGGACGTATTGCAGC